>NZ_JBISHB010000029.1:0-55579 GCF_045064175.1 Pseudoalteromonas sp. Ld20 | reverse complement strand
CACTTTGGTCCGTAGACATCATGCGGTATTAGCAGTCGTTTCCAACTGTTGTCCCCCACCAAAAGGCATATTCCCAAGCATTACTCACCCGTCCGCCGCTCGTCAGCAAAGTAGCAAGCTACTCTCTGTTACCGCTCGACTTGCATGTGTTAGGCCTGCCGCCAGCGTTCAATCTGAGCCATGATCAAACTCTTCAATTAAAAGTTTTTTCTGTTCTCATCCAATAAAGAATGAAGAACCTGCTCAATGAATTCTGAATTTATTTAATATCTTTCGATATTGAATTGACTGTGCCGAATAATTATTAAAAATAACTATTCTGTTGGTCACTCAGTTTCTCTTTCGAGAAATCACATTGAGACTCTAAATTTTTTGCCTTGCTTACCTATCTAAAAAGAAAGTTAAGCTCGGCTGTTAGAACTCAATCTGTACGAGTGCCCACACAGATGATTGCTTTATATTGTTAAAGAACGTTTTGATTCGCTTTAGCGACTCAAGGGATGCGAATAATACACCCTTTATTTTTCGAGTCAACACTTTGTTTTAAATTTTCTTTTGGAATATTTAAAACCGAAGTTTTATTTAACTCTCTGATAAGTCCGTGCCTCGCTATGCGTTGGCGTTTCCCGTCTCAGTGGGGTCGCATTATAGGGAGATCCAAAAACAGATCAACACTTTTTTTCGATATTTTGACTGTTCGCTCAAAAAGCGTGCTAATCGGCTTAAAATGATAATTCACGCCTACTACAGAGCTGTTTTTTTAAGCTAAATTAGATAATTTCACATAAATACCATTGCTATGTTCATTTATCGCGTTAAGATAGCAAGTTCACAATGTTAAATTAATGTTTATTTCCTGTTTATTGGTAGATCAAAAATGAAATTACCCGATCAAAAATCTCTTATCTCTTCAGTTATCCTTGCTGTTATTGGTTTCGTTATAGTTAATTTTGCGCTTTCAAGCCTACAATTAAGTCCTGCACTGTTATTTGGTGCTGGTTTACTAATTGGTGGTGTTGTTATTGCTGCAATGTCGTCTGACGATTTAGAAGAAGCCGAAGTAAAGACAAAAACACTTTATGTAGGCAATCTTCCTTATCGTGCAAATGAAGGTGTTGTTCGTGCTTTATTTGAAGAGCAAGGTAAAGTGTTTAATGTTCGTTTATTAAAGGATAAAAATACTGGCAAGCGCCGCGGCTTTGGTTTTGTTGAAATGGCAGAGTCAGATGCTGATAATGCAATTGCTAAGTTAAACGATAGCGAGTTCCAACAACGTACGTTGAAAGTTCGTGAAGCAAAACAAAAACAAGATGACGAGCCTAACTCTTTTCGTTCTGAATCGGATCAGTCAGTGTAACTAGCTCCACCGGTTGCTCATCAATGACAATAGAAGCCGTTGCATAATAATGCAGCGGCTTTTTTTTGTGATCAAAAGTAACTTTGCTGTTTAAGGAATAGTTTTTCTCTATAAGCACAGTTTCTACCCGCTTTGCTATCGCCGCTCCCGAATCTAATAATTTAATGCTGCCTTGATAAAATGCATGAATCGCCGACGCTAAAATGGGAAAATGCGTACACCCTAATACCAAAACATCAATACTTTGATTAATTGATAACTCTCTAAGCTCGGCGTTTAACTTGTCTATGTCGACCACTCCATTTAAGTAGGCATATTCAGCAATAGCGACTAACGCGACACTACTATATAAACTAACAGTGATAGATGAAGCATGGTCTTCGATTAATTGCTGTGTATATGGGCTGCTTATCGTTGCTGGTGTTGCGAGTAGGCCTATGTGATGACTGTTCGTGATACTTGCGGCAGGTTTAATGGCAGGCACTACGCCTACTATAGGAATGTGTGTTAATGATCGAATAGCACTCAATGCTGAAGTGGATGCCGTATTGCATGCTATAACTAACACATCAACGTTAAGTGAGTTCACTTCGATAAAGTGCAGTAAACCTCTGAGGCGTTCAATAATTTTTTGCTGGTTCAATTTACCATAGGGTAAAAATGCATTATCCATAAAATAGCTAATGCGTGCATATGGGAGCTGCTTCTGAATATGCTCAAGAACGGTTGTCCCCCCTATTCCAGAATCAAATACCATTATATGTGCTGACAAACGACTCGCTCCAAACTAAACCTAAGCTGACCAGTTTGCCATGCACATCTTCTAAAATAAAGCTTAAGCTTCACCCTCTAGTGTTGCTGAGCGTAACTTGTTCATTTGTTCAAACATGGCCTTGGTATAATCAACTAGCTTGCCGACTTCTTCCTGATCTTGATTTAACCATTGCAAAATACCTGACAGCTCATTTTGCAATGCAAGATCACCTGCTTTATTAAATGCATCTTTTAAATCACTGTTAAATGGCGCGACCTTCTCGGTAATTGCTTTTTCTGGCGCAGGCTTATTTTCTTCATAGCCTTTTATTGCCGCGAACGTTTTGGTTTGCTTTAAATCCATTGAAAATGCCACCAGCTGTTCATTACCTAGATTTAGCTCTTTAGCTTGCTCAAATGCATCTTCCATGTCACCACCGAAGAATGTTTTACTGACACTCTGTAGGTCTTCCATAAGGGCGTTAATGGCTTCTTGCTCATCTTCATTTAAATCGCCATTGACTGACATGCTAAATGATAGCTCTCGTGATTGCGATGATTCACTCGCATAACCTTCATTTTGACCATTACGCTGGTAACTACTTGCTGATTGCTGTTTGAATGCATCGGCAAAACTAATACTCACTTCATCACCTTCTGCGGTCGTGAAGTTATATTGCGCGTTATTACTTAAACTTAAATATTGCGCCTGCGTAACACTTACTGAATCTGGCTTGGGATTAAATAAGTCATCTTCAAATTCATCGAGGCCATTAAAAATGCCCTCTTTTGACTTTTCTATACCTTCTTCAATTTCATCATTTAAGATGCCGGTATCTTTTAGTTCTTCAAACGCGCCATCGATACCTATTTGCACACCTTTACGTGCGTCATCAAGCATACCTTTTAATTTCTCATTGTCTGCGCCATCGACCTGTGCCTTTTTAACTGCGCCAGTAACAAAGCTAAGCACATTTTTGACAATTTCATCAAAATCAAACAGTGGCTTGTCTTTTTTCTCTTCAGCGATCGGCAAACCTAAGGCTTCAGCCATTTTATCTCCCAATACTTTTGCAGCTAATTCTTTGCCACGTTGCTGATAGCTATCTTGGGGAGATTGTATTGTAGGCTGCTGCAATGCGCCTTTATTGCTGTATTTATTGACATTATTATTTGGAACAAAGCCAAAGTTACCAATTTTCATGATCCGACTCCTATTTCTGCTTACTTCATTATCGGCCTAAAAACGAATAACTAAAGCGATACGTACAAAAAAACAGCATTTACTATTACTCAAAACTAGACAAATACTCTCTGCCCCCTACAATAGCGCCGATAAACAGCATAATGAGATAAGGTATTAGGTAATGGCGGTTATAAAGATAGATACAACTGAATACGATGCACAATTAACAGAAAAAGAGCAACGTATCATTGCGCAATTCCAACGCTTTGGTGTTGAACAACTAGACGTATTTGCCTCTGAACCAATTCATTACCGTCAACGAGCTGAATTTAGAGTTTGGCATGATGGCGACGATCTGTTTCACATCATGTTTGACCAAGCAACAAAAGAAAAAATTAGGGTCGATGAGTTTGACCCTGCTGCGCCATTAATTGGTGAAGTAATGAAAGCGATGATTGATAACCTTAAAGACTGTGAAATCCTGCGCCGCAAACTGTTTCAGATTGACTACTTATCGACTCTCAGTGGTGAAATTTTAGTAAGTTTACTTTACCACAAGCCACTTGATGAAGAGTGGATGGCTGAAATAAAAGCCTTAAAAGAAAAGCTAAGCCATTCATTTAAAATTGACTTTATTGGTCGCGCGCGTAAACAAAAAGAAGTACTAGGCACTGACTATGTAACCGAGCACTTAACGGTTAATGGCCAAGCGCTTATTTATCAGCAGGTAGAAAATAGCTTCACTCAACCCAATGCACAAGTGAACATCAAAATGCTGGAGTGGGCACAAGATTTATGTAAACCTCTTAAGAATGATTTACTTGAGCTTTATTGCGGCAATGGTAATTTTTCAATTGCGCTAGCTGGCTCATTTAACCGTGTATTGGCAACAGAAATATCTAAGTCATCGGTGCATTCGGCGCAATATAATATTGCTAAAAATAATGTAACCAATTTAGATATTATTCGTATGTCGAGTGAAGAGTTTACGCAAGCAATGAACGGCGAGCGTACATTCTCTAGGTTAGAAGGAATTGATTTAACCAGCTACGATTGTCAAACTATTTTAGTAGATCCACCACGCGCAGGCATGGATACATTAACATGTGATTTAGTCGCCAATTACGAGAGCATTATTTATATTTCGTGTAACCCTGAGACACTAGAACGCGATTTAGACCACTTAACCCGTACGCATGACGTTAAACGTTTCGCTATTTTTGATCAGTTCCCATACACCCACCATATTGAGTCGGGCGTGTTTTTACAAAAAAAGGCGCTTTGATAAAATAGCTATACTTCCTGTGCCAGTGCTTTTAACAGCGCTGGTATTTGCATTTCGCTAAATACCTTTATATCATTTTGCTCTAATAATGCCGCAGTTAAACCCATACCTATGATTTTTATACCGCTATGCGTGCCGTCGTAGATATTATTTCGCCCACATGACGGGCTCGACTCTTTTAGTAATGCAAACCGAATGTGGTTTAGCTTACAAAAGCGTAACGCTCTTTGAGCACCAAGCTCAAACTCAGCAGTCATATCTTCACCGCTTTTGGTTATTACTTTTTGTGACTTTAACTCTGCAGGGGCTCGTGGAATTGGTAAGCCACCAGCAACTTCCGGACAAAAAGAAACGATTCTTTTTTGCTGCTGCCAAGTGGCTAATTGGGGGTGTTTTAATGCCTGGCCTTTACCGTCATAACGTACGGGGGCGCCCAACAAACAACTCGATACGAAAATCTTTTCCATCATGCATCTCTATAAACAAAAAAGCCCCGCATCCGGGGCTTTCATCATAATTTTGTATTTAGCTATTTAGCAGCTAAATAGTTAATCAGTTTACTAATATCATCAGGTTCTGTAATACCTGTTTCACGACCTAAGTTAAGCTTATACTTACCATTGACGATAAAGGTTGGTACGCCACGTAGTGCGCCCTTTTCTTTATAGTAATTTTGATCGCGTTTCATCTTCGAGCTCATAGTGCGCACTGAAAAGCTCTTATAAACTTTATCAAACTTGTCGCCATCAACACCTTGGGCAACAAATACATCTTTTATATCTGCTAATTCGTTAAACTTTGCGCGCTTGGCGTGAATATGGTTAAACATAGCGGCAATCAATGCATCCTTTTGTGGTAGCACTTCAGCTGTTGCTAGAGCCTGAGAGATCATTTGCTGATTTTCTGGGTCTCGCACACCGACAAAATCCACATGGCTTTTTTTGAACTCAACGCCCGTATTTAATTTTGGTTTAACTTCAGCCAGTAGCGCTTCATAGTTATTACACGCTGGGCAATAAAATGAAAAGAACTCTTTTACTTCAGGTTTTTTGCTCGCACGCTCAGAGACAATCTCATAATGCACGCCTTCTTCGTAAGTCGTTGGCGCCGCATTTGCCGCCAAAGGTAGTAATAAGGCAAGTAATCCTGCTTTAACTAATTTAATCATAATCAATTAACTCCAAAAAATTATTGTTCTAATAAAAATTCTACTAACTCATTAAGCTGCTCTTGGCTCTTAATGGTATTGATATTTATTTTATATTTATCGTTTACGATGAATGTTGGTACGCCGGTCAAAGCGCCCATTTCAGAATATTTATTTTGCTTATCTTGCATAGCACGCTCTGCTGAAATAACTGGCATGCTGGCAATATCGCTATTAAATGTATCATTATCAATACCATTCACTTCAAGTAACTTTTTAACATCTTTAATGTTATCAAGCGGTGCGCGTTGAACATGAATACTGTTGAAGATTTGATCCGCAATTTTCTCACCTTTATTATGCTGTTTAGCAATGATATAAGCGTAGCTTAAGTTACTTTGCACTTGTGGTGTTAAACCACCAAGAAAATTTACATGGTTTTTAATAAACTCAGCACCTTCAGGCAAGCTTTTTTCGATCGCTTTAGCGACGGGCTCAAACTTAAAGCAATGTCCGCAATAGAATGAGAAAAACTCGGTTACTTGGGGCGTTTTGCTTTTTTCAATATTCAATACATCATATTGATCACCCGCTTTAAAGTCTGCGGCCATAGCTGCAAAGGGTAAACATAAAAGTAGAAGACTCAGTTTTAATTTTTTAAGCATTGGACTCTCGATTCACTTTTTTAAAATAATTTATTTATGGCAGTAATTTTAGCGCTGGTTCTTGTAGTGCAGAATACTGCTCTTTTAATGCTAAAATTTGTTGCTCCCAGTATTTGTCATCCGCAAACCACGAAAAGTTCCGTGGAAATGCAGGATCATCCCAGCGTTTAGCTAACCATCCCATGTAATGGATCATACGCATAGCACGTAATGGTTCAATCAATTTAAGCTGAGAGTGGTCAAAATCACAAAACTCTTCATAGGCCGCCACCAAGGTATCTAACTGTAACAGTTGGTTGTTTCGATCGCCACTTAGCATCATCCATAAGTCCTGAATAGCAGGACCTTGGCGACTATCATCTAAATCTACAAACATGAGCGCATCACCCGCCCACAAAATATTACCTGCGTGGCAGTCTCCATGCAGGCGTATTGTGCTGACTTGTTGATAGAGTGATTTGGTCTTATCGATCACCATATCCAAAATGGTATAAAACGCTGTAGTTAGGCTACTTGGCACTAGATTACTGTTTTGAAGCTGAATTTTAGCTGTATCTAAATACTCATCACAGCTAATTGTAGGCCGGTGACTAAATTCACTGACTTTTGCTGATTGATGCATTCGGCCTATCAAACGCCCAAGTACATCAAGCTGATCTAAATTATCAACTTCAAATATACGTCCACCAACACTTGGAAACAGCGTAAACAAGTAGCCGTCATGTTCAAATAAACTCTCACCATTACGACTAATCGGCGCAACAACAGGCACCTCGGCATCAGCTAACTCCGCTGCAAATAAGTGCTCTTCTAGTATTTGTGCCTTGCTCCAGCGCTCAGGTCGGTAAAATTTAACAACATAGCGATTGCCATCTTCAGCTTTAAATTGATAAACACGGTTTTCATAACTATTTAATGCTAATAAGCCAGACTCGGCATAAATGCCGATACTTTCAACGGCATCTAAAATTGAATCTGGGGTTAAGTCTACAAAGCTAAATTTACTCATAATTCTCATCAATATAAAAAAAGCGGGAAAATCCCGCTTTTTATTAAGTGATAGTGTACTTAACTATCGTGCTTTAAAGAAGTTGCTCGGCTGCGAAATTTGTGAACTCGGCTCATCCACTGGCGATAAGATAAAATTAAACTCGGTCATAGGCTTTTTCAAATCATATGGGTCCATTACTAGTGATAATGGTACATTATGTGATTCACCGGCCTGCACAGTGAAAGTTTGCTTGCCTATATATTTAAAGTTTTCCAACCCTTCAACTTTAATATTAAAGCTTTGCTCGTATTGCGCTTTATTAATTACTTTAAGGGTGTATGTATTCTCAACTAAACCATCAAAATCGACTCGATAAAGCTGATTTCTATCCCTTATGATATCTAAGTCCATCGGTTTACGCATGACTATATTTGCAACCAACGCAGTGCTTAATATAACTAGAATCACAATGTAACCAATAATTTTAGGTCGCAATGGGTTTGTTTTGTTATCCGGCGTTTCTAAGTTACGCTCCGTCGTGTATGAAATAAGCCCGCGTGGGTAACTCATTTTATCCATCACACCATCACATGCATCAATACACGCACCACAGTTTATACATTCTGCCTGCAAGCCATTTCGAATATCGATACCGGTCGGACATACTTGAACACACAAGTTACAGTCAATACAGTCACCGAGGTTTAGATTTTTAGGATCGTCTTTACGGCTACGAGGACCACGATTCTCGCCGCGAGTTTCGTCATAACTAACGGTGAAGGTGTCTTTATCAAACATTGCTGATTGAAAGCGTGAGTAGGGGCAAATATGTAAACACATAATTTCACGCATCCATCCCGCATTTGCGTATGTACACGCTGCAAATACTAAAATACTCACAAGCGCATAACCACCCACATTAAAGGTGATAAAATCAGGAAGTAGCTCTCGGATAGGTGTGAAATAACCAACAAATGTCAGTGCAGTGTAAAGCGAAAATGCAATCCAACTCGTATGTTTAGCTGTTTTTCGCCACAGCTTATCGAAATCCATCGGCCGCTGATCAAGCTTTTTGCGCTTATTGGCAGTCCCCTCTAATTTCTCTTCAAACCAAATAAAGATGAAGGTCCACACTGTTTGGGGGCATGTATAGCCACACCACACTCTGCCATAGAAGGTAGTCACTAAAAATAATGCAAATGCGGCAAGCATTAAAATAAAAGCAAGAATAGTAAAGTCTTGCGGCCATAACGTTAGGCTAAATATATTGTACTTTTGACCCATCAAATCAAATAGCACGGCTTGTTGGTCATTAAAGTTTATCCATGGCAACGCCATAAACGCTAACATGCCAAGAAAACCGATACGCTGCCTTAGCAGTTGGTGTAAACCAGTTACTGCACGCACATAAATGCGGTTTCGGGGGTTAAATCTATCTTGTGGGGCATTAAGATCTGGTTTCTCGATCTTCACCTCAGAAGGTATGTTCTTTACTTTTATTTGCTTTTCCATCGAAGTTCCTCAACGCCGCTTGGAGAATGAAAGTTGAACAATCATATGGCTTTATTCAATAAATAAAATATAGAAAGCTCATACTAAAAATAGTGCAGAAACCGACATAGCGCTTCGTTATGTTCAGAGATTTCTGAAAAATCTAATTGTTCATAAGCATTATACCAACTCTATTTAGAAAAACTGAAATTCAATGCTAATAATTTATTCACCTAACTTACTTGCTTTACAAAGGTGCATTTTATTACACTAGTGGTCAATTCATACCCGCTTAGATCAAAGTTTATTCATATGAAGAAATTTCTTGTACTTGTTGTTGTAATACTTGCGTTATTTACTATCGACCACCCAATGATAAAAGAACCTAGAGAAAAACTATTAGGGGAAGGTGTTGGCGTACTCAGTGATGCTGGAAATATAAACCGAGGTAGAGGTGCTAGCATGGCTAAAAGCCGAATTAGCTCTGCACTCACACTATCAGGATCTGAACGCGAGTATCTAGAAGATACCTTAAAAACAGATGAGCAACTGCAGTTGTTCCATACGCGTTACTGTAATAGTAAAGACCTTAATTTATATTTTTATGAAGATCGTCTAGCTACAGTGTGTTCTATCGTATCCGAGTCACTGATAGAAAATAGAGCTAAATAGTGGATTTCTCAGCATTAACAAAAAAAAGTAGCGCGTCGTTTAACCAGCATAAAAACTTGCTGAAAAAGCTCGCTAAAGGACAGACCGTGAAGTGCGAAAAGTGCCAAGGAGTGCTGACGTTAGATTTAAAAACTCAGCAGCATGGAAAAGGCATCGCTAAATGCCCGCAAAACTGTACTGAAATCATACTTGATCTAATATAGCAGGTATCCCCTGCTATATACCCCAGGGGGATTGACTCTTTGTTACCTACACGGATGTAGGTAAAGGGCGTGAGCAGGACGTACAAGCTTTGCTCGGTTTTTACTTAGCCTGCTAGGTTACAAACCTCGCGCCGCGATTAAATAGCCCCTAGATTGAACGAATTTCAATCCACAAAGGTCAACACGCCCTAGTTCCAGCTGTCTTCCTCATCCGTATATAAGCCACTTTGTACTGCAATGATTTCTATCAGTTCAGCAAAACCTAGTGCAAAATCACCCATTAACTCATATTGCTGCTGACTCAGTTGCGCATCGCTTAACTGATTTTGTTGAGCAATTGTTGCTATCACTTCAGGCTCTAGAGCAAAAAATCCCAAACTCGCATAAGCTGTTTGCAATGCTTCTTTTAACTCAACGGAAAGTGAACCTGCTTGCATTAACTTATCAACATAAGATTGCGAGCCGTGTACAAACCCCAAGCACCACTGTTGGCATTCATGTAAATCTAGGTAGTTTTCATTATCAGCACCTATTTGCAAGCTTACAGGGAGTTTAAAACCCGTTTCGTAGACTTGCTCGCTAATTTGGTGGTACATAGCCATAAAGGAGAATAACATCTGCTCCTCTAGTTGCCCTTGTGTATCAGGTATTATCTGCTCAAGCCACTCGTGAACATCTAACGGCTCGGGCGAACATATTATCGCGAATAAATAACCTTGGCTTTGCGGCAATGTCATTGCGCCTTTTCGGCTCGCTAAAAATGCACTTAGTTGCTGACTATGTTGCAGAGTAAATTCAGGTATTTGCATAAGATAACTCAATAACACTTAAAAATTTAATGGAAAACGGCCATCGCTATCAGCACGGCCTAAAAACTTAGTCGCATCATGCACTTCTTTTGGTAGTGACGCGTCAGGTTTTATATACCCTGCGACCTTAAAGTTCATATTCGCTTTGAGTGTTGCATCGGCTGCGAGCCCTAGGCGATTATCTGGATCAACCAACACTGCAACATCACCTGATTTACAGCTTAACTGGCCGCTAAGAGGGCCAATGCTAAACCAACCAGATAAACCTTGAACATCAATATTCTGGCTAGAAATCTCACCTTGTAATGCATTGCAATACGGTTGCCCTGAAGAAAATTCATCCAATTGTACAATCACTCGTCCTTTGGCATTGATTGGCAAAGGTAACTGTAAGCGCATCATCGCTCGCTCAACAGTTAAACGCAGTGTTGTATCTGACAATGTTATAGCTTGATTAAACAAACCATAGCTAAAATCTGCACGACCGGATATATCCGTCTTTTCACGTGCATTACCAAACTTAACATTACCTTTAAGCTGTCCTGTAAATAACGCCCAACCAGAGATGTCCCATGTTAAGCTATTAATTTGCTCCCCCTGATAACGAAGTTGCATTACTCGGCCTTGCCACACAGTACCTGACACTTTGCCTATTTGTACGTCTTGAGGCACGTATTTACTCGCAAGGTTAAGCGCCACAGCAGCGGGCGTTTTTAACAAAGCAAACACGATAAAACTAATGATAAATATTACTATAAGTGTGGCTGTTTTTTTCATGCTTACTTCTCTAATACCAATCGGCTAACTCGAACATAGCCTTGCTTGTCATCGCGGCTCAAATCGAGGTTTTCGATCATCACACCTTTGTCATTTACTAACTCATCTAGCCATTGCACTAACTTATTAAATTGCACTGTGTCAATCGTTAATCTTAGTGCGTTGTCGTTCGGCTGCATTTTACTAATTGTAATATCGTAACGGCCACGCGTTGCATTGACTATTTGACTTAGATTTTGGTTGTTGATGACAGCACGTGAACTTCCAGCTTTCAATTTAACAATACTGGTATCAACCCAAGTCAATAACTCTTGCTGTTTAAGCTGATTTTTCTGTGCTTCAGCAATGGCATTATTGAGCGGTCTAAAAATCCCCATAACAAGTACAAAAATAATAAAAATAACACCCGCAATCATTACTAACTGTTGTTCTTGCTCTTTTAAAGAACGCCAATGTTTTAGTAACTGTTGTTTCATGCTGCACCTCGTAGTTTTATTTCACCGACTACAAAGTCGCCATCATTGTTCAATGACCCTTGATCAACTGTTAAACCACGCTGCTCAAGGATTGCTTTAACTTTACCAAATGTTTGAAAATCTTTACCCCGAGCACGCACTCTTAATTCATTACGACGTTGATCATAACGTAGCGTTTCAGGCTTAAACTCTTGAACCTGACTAAACACACTAACCAGCTCATTGGTAAGGTCTAAAAAGCCTGCACTGCTAACGCCATCAAGTTTGGCGAGCTCACCTTTAATTTGGCTTTTAATCAGATGAGGGTTCAGTGCTTTACCCGGAAAGGCTTTTTGGTAACGTTCAACAACGTGTGTTTTTGCTATGTCTATTTCGCTATTCAATTGGTGCAATTCAACACCTTTAATAACGATTGACCCCACTAAAGCAACGCTCGCTGCTATCGCAGCATTTTTCCAATATCCCCACCATAAAGACGTTTTCTTTTTAAGTTGGTACTGCCCCTGGCGAAGGTTGAATTTCACACTCGGTAATTGCTTTGCAAATAACGCTAATGGTAAATCATAAGCATCTGTCTGCGCTGTTAAATCAATTGTCTCAGGGAATTGTGACGCAGGGCTATAGTGCTCAACATGTGGATTACCTAGCGCTGCTAAATATTCTGCTAGCCAGCTTTGCTCTACTGCGCCAACTCGCCACAGGCCGTGCTTACACAACCACTGTTCGCCCAGCTCAATTACACTTAAGGCATCATTTTCTGCTGTAGGTAGTAATATTGCATCGGGTAATAATTTAAATACTTCTATATCATGCTCAACAAATACAGCTAACCAAGATTCAAACCAGTCGCGATCTGTCATCGCAACATTAATTGCGTGCTTATCACCAATCATTGACGGTTCAGCTATCGCTATAAATAAATCATCAACATCACACGCAATATCCTCTTCAAGCATATAGGGTAATGCTTGTTCGAGTTTACGATTCCACTTAGTAGGTAGCTCAACGGTTTTAAGCTGTACTTGATCACAGGGCAGCAATGCCACCACTTCTCGATTTTGTGATTTTTCAGTTAACTCACTCAATTGCTCTGCATTGGGTAAGTCACCGCTGGCAATAATTTCTTGTTCTAGTGGTGAGTAAATCAACCAATTAATTTTATCTTGCTGGGTTTGACCCGTGCGGATCAAAAGTATTTCTGTCACTGTACGCCTCCAAATTTTCGCGCCAGTATCGTTACTTCACCATCTTTGGCTTGCAGTAATGTGGTCATCGAAAAACGCAGCTCAACAAATTCAGCTTGCGATTGTAATTTAAAATATTCGCTATTTATGGTGAACAACTTTTCAACGGACTTAACATTTTGAGCCCCTTGTTGATTCACTTGCTCAAAAAATTCTTCTATATTTGAAAAACCATCATCTGGGCGTGCTGCTAAAACGGCTTGCGCCCCAGATATATCCAAACCATCAATCATTGCGCTAAGCAATAAGGCATTTTCGGGGTCGAGCGTATTAACATTAATTGCCAATAACTCACTACCTGGTATAACACATACGTAAGGCAGTACTTTTTCCATTACAAGCGGGTTAAAGCCCTTAACTAAACGTAACTCTGATGTTGAGGCAAAATAACTATTCGCTGTCATATACGGAAATTGACGCGACAAGTATTCGTCCTCCTCTGCACCCGAACGATACGTAATACTATCTTCGTCTAGCCAATCAAACACACTGTCAGCCATCGCTTCTTCTGATTCATCTGATTGCAGGTCTTCAATATTTTCAAGCAATGCAAGTAGAGCCTTATGTGCAGGGTTTGTTCTACTTGTACTCCCTGCTTGTGTTGCTGCTTTTACACGCAATGCGTTTAAATTTAAACACGCTTGTAAATCAATAATTTTACCTTGAAGTGTGCCATTATCAACAGGGTATGGTACATCACCTTGTTGAGCCCAAATCTGCTTTAGTGTGGTTTTATCCGGATCGTCTTTTTTGCTTTGTAACAATGCCTTTATTGCCAACTCTTCCGCTGCATAGGCGTACCATTTTGCTTGCTGATGCCCTTGAATGTTGGTGCTTTTCTGTACCTGAATTAGCAGGTTGCTACTCATTTCAACTGCCAATATTGAAGCTAAAGCAACAATAAACAACACAATTATGAGTGCGGCGCCTTGCTGGGGTTTATGGTTCAACACTGCCCCCTTGGCCATTACCTGGCACTAAAAATATGCGCCTTAATGGCTCTTCATCAATACGCGTAATAGTCACAGCAACCGCTTTAGGGAGTTCCTTTTTTTGCCATTGCTCTTGCCATTCAATTTTGTCATCTAAAAACTCAAATTTAAGATCTTCAATATTTTCGAGTATTACTTGCACACGCGGTTCAAGATTATCAAGCTGATCCACATACACCCGATGCACACGCTCTAAGTTGTCATCTATCACGCGATAACCCACTGCTTGTAGTTCTGAGCGAGGTAATAAATTTATTGGGTTTACCCAACCATCGCGTACAAAGCCTATGCCGTCATATTGGCTATTTAATGTATAACGTCCCGCTAATAGATAAAACTCTTGTATATCGCCAGATTCGTCGCGAACGGCTCGCTTTGTCATTTGGCTAAAATCTTGATCCATTAGCCTGAATGTCGTTTGCAAACCATTTAATTCTGCAATTTTTTCGTCCGACGCTTCTTTTGCTTTAGTGGTCGAATCCAGTATTTGATGAGTAGCCAAAATGACAAAGGCTAAGATGCCCAGCGCTACCATCACTTCTAATAAGGTAAATCCGCGCTGCTTCACTTAACGACCACCTTTATTTAAGTAGCTAGTAAGTTCATAGATTGAGTATTCTAGTTTTTCATCACTAAAAACATTAATAGTCACTTTTACAAAGGTTTTATCAGCTGTGGCAACCACGTCTTGTCGCCAATACCATTCAACGCCCCCCATAACCTCAGTGCCTTTAGCGCCGTTTTTTCCTTGCCATTTATTGCCTTTTGCCCGTTGTTCAACCAATACATTTTCAGCAACCCATGATGCGTAAGTTTGCTCTTCAAGGCTTGATAAATGATTAATGTGATCGCCCGTTGCCTGCATAGCAGCAATACCCGCCATAGCGCATATACTCAACGCCACCATCACTTCCAGTAAAGTAAAACCTTTATTATTAAGCATTATTCAGGTTCTCGGCGTAGGTTTACAGGAGCAGAAAACTCCCCTTCAATGAAATACAGAGGCTCTCTTTCGTCTTTTAATTCATAAACAAGTTGAAACGCGCTAACTTCACCAGAAGATAAAATAAGGACTTGCGGGATTTTAAGTTTTTTAAGCTCTAAAAAATCATCGTCATCACCGCCGCTCATCAGCTCCTGCCAGTTAGATTGCTCTAAAAGGTTATCTTGAGCCCATGCGAGATCTTCTAGATTAAGTGTCAATTTAAGACGCTCATCAACTTTAATGGGTGCAAACAGTTTATCGCGATCGAACACAATCCACTTTTCGCCATCAAATACTAAAAATTCAAAGGTATCTTCGTCAATATGAAAACCTAATTCAACCTGATTTAATATTGCAAATTCAGATGCCATATTAATGGTGGTATGCAGCCTCAGCGCTTGCTTATCAAGCTCATCTTCAACACCGCCATCAAGGCTGTATACCACCATCTTTGTTGCAAAGGCGATGACCACCAACACAACGAGTATTTCAATTAAACTAAAGCCACGCGTTGGTGGCTTCAATTTTGTAGCGCGTGAGTTAGCTGTGGGGCTTAAGAACATGCTAAGCCCTGTACTAAAAAGAATAACGCCGCTGAATTATTATGCATTACTGTTTTTCTTCGTCCCAGTTACCGATATCATCATCAGTGCCCGCTTCGCCATCTGGTCCCATTGAAAAAATATCAATTTTACCCACTTCACCTGGACTGATTAATAGATATGGGTTACCCCATGGGTCTTCTGGTAGCTTAGAAATAAAACCACCTTCAGGAAAACGTCTTGGTGTTGGCTCTACGCTGGTTTGTGTCACTAAACCTTCTAAGCCTTGCTCTGTCGTTAAGTACGCTTTATTTTTTAATTTATAAAGACTCATTGCATCTTCAAGCTGCTGGATATCCAAATGCGCTTTATCGATTGCCGCCTCTTCTTGTTGACCCATAATATTTGGTGCCACGATTGACATGATCATGCCAATGATAACCAGTACCACCATAACTTCTAGCAATGAGAAACCTGATTGTTTATTCACGTATGTACCTCTATTTTTCTTAATAATTAATTCATCGCAATACGGTAAAGTGCATTACGATATCCCTGAAACTGTTACAGCCCAATCGCTTTATTCATCGCCATAATAGGTTGTAATATGGCCATAACAATAAACAATACGATCACTGCCATTGACGCTATCATCGCAGGCTCTAAGAGTTTTAGCGAGACATTTACCATGCTTTCAAATTCACGGTCTTGGTTATTCGCTGCACGCTCTAACATCTGCTCAAGCTCACCCGATTTTTCCCCACTGGCGATCATATGTAGCATCATCGGTGGAAATAATTTGGTTTCTTGTAGCGATGCTCGAAGGCTCGCACCTTCACTGACACGCGTTGATGCATCCGCTACCGCTTTCTTAATTTTTTCATTAATCAGTACCTCGCCAGAGATCCGCATACCTTCGAGTAATGGCACCGAACTCGATGACAGAATACTCAACGTGCGCGCGAAACGAGCCGTATTTATACTACGCGCAACCTTACCAATACCGGGTAATATTAAAATTTTAGCATCATACCAAAAGCGAATTTTTGGCTGTTTTAATGCGTGTTTAATCCCTATAACAAGCAACGTAAACAGCACAAGAGTTATAAACCAGTAATTTTGCACATAATTACTCGCGGCCATTACCCACTCTGTCGTCCATGGTAAAACCTGTTTAGATTTTTCAAACGTTTTTAATATTTTAGGCACTACAGTACCTAATAGAATGGATACAATGCCGATTGCAAAAATAACTAATATAACCGGATATACCATTGCTTGCGTTATTTGACTGCGCATGTGCTGACGTTGTTCCGTGTAATCTGCTAAACGATTCAAAACAGCATCTAAATGGCCTGACTTTTCACCTGCCGCAACCATTGCTCGGTATAAGTTATCAAATACGTGCGGAAACTCAGACATACCATCAGCAAGGGTGTAACCTTCTACAACTTTAGAGCGTACCGACATCAACATGCGCTTCAAGCGTGGCTTTTCACATTGCTCAGCGACAGCCATAACAGCTCCTTCAACAGGCAGTGCTGACTGAATTAAAGTAGCGAGCTGACGAGTGATTAATGCAAGATCCGATGTAGATATTTTTGGTTTAAAAAAACCACCTAAAAACGTAGTTTTTTCACCTTTAATCTGTTTATCTCCCTGTGCTGCGGGGATCACTTCTAATGGAGTGAGCCCTTGTTCACGCAGGGATTGACGAACTTGTTTAGCGGTATCCGCTTCTAAAATACCTTTTTTATCTTTGCCACGACCATCTAACGCGCGATACTCAAACGCAGCCATTATTAACCTTCCTCACGTGTTACACGTAACACTTCTTCAAGGGTCGTTTTACCAGCCAATACGCGGCTACAGCCATCTTGACGAATACTTGGTGTATGTTTACGAATGTATTTTTCAACACTTTGCTCACCTTTACCACTGTGCACAAGCTCTCGTACAGTTTCATCAACAACAAGTAACTCATGAATACCCGTACGTCCACGGTAACCATTAAAGTTACATTCTTCACAACCCACTGCGCGGTAAATTGTCGGTGGATTCTCAAACGGCACGCCGAGTAATTCACATTCACGCTCATCTGCGGTGTGAGCTTCTTTACAGCTTTTACATAAAGTACGTACTAGGCGCTGTGACAACACACCTAATAATGACGATGAAAGTAAGAAAGGCTCTACCCCCATATCTTCCATACGTGAAATAGCACCCGCTGCTGTATTGGTATGTAACGTTGACATAACTAAGTGGCCAGTCAGTGATGCTTGCACACCAATTTGAGCCGTTTCTAAATCACGTATTTCACCAACCATTACGACATCAGGATCTTGGCGTAGAATAGCTCTAAGGCCACGAGCAAAGGTCATATCAACTTTTGCGTTGACCTGAGTTTGGCCAATACCTGGGATTTCATACTCAATTGGATCTTCAACCGTTAATATATTGCGATCGCGAGAGTTAATTTGACTCATACCAGCATAAAGCGTGGTACTTTTACCTGAGCCGGTTGGCCCGGTCACCAAAATAATACCATGCGGTTTACTTATCAAATCAGAGAATAACTCGCGATTACGTAAAGTCATTCCTAAATCTTCAAGATTTAAACGTGCATTGTTTTTATCAAGTAGACGAAGTACTACACGTTCACCAAAACTAGATGGCATGGTTGATACCCGTACATCAACAGCACGACCTGCAATACGTAAACTAATACGACCATCTTGCGGAATTCGCTTTTCAGCAATATCGAGTTTCGCCATTACTTTGATACGCGAAACCAATAAAGAGGCCAGTTTACGGTTTGGTTTAAGTACTTCTTTAAGCACACCATCAACCCTAAAGCGAATTACTAACTCTTGCTCAAAGGTTTCAATGTGAATATCAGATGCACCCTCTTTGATTGCCTCACTAAGCATAGCGTTGATCAATTTAATAATTGGCGCGTCATCATCCCCAGCGAGTAAATCTTCAGTTTGTGGCATGTCTTCTGCTAATGAAAATAAATCCACTTCATTGCCGATATCTTCCATCATTTGCTGAGTTTCAGAGCTATCGCGTTGATACGATGCTTCGAGCAACAATTCAAATTTATCATCTGGTAATTGCTCAAGTGTAAAGCCATGACCGGCAATACGGCGTACTTCTAGCAGGGCTTCAATATCCAATTCACCACGGTAGAAAACGACACGGTCATCATTATTTTTGCTTAATAACATACCCGCACGCCTTGCATACGAAAAAGGCAAACGCTTATTGGGTAGCTCAACAAGATCATCGCTGGTCATCAAGTCGCTGCTATCTTGTGGCTTTGCATGCTCTTCGCTGATTTCAGTGATTGCATCAGTCATCGTTGCGCTCGTCTGCATTTTGCTTTCTTAAGTATTCTTCATACGTTGGTGGCAAGATTAATGCGTCATTCCACTCTGGTAATATTGGCGAATCAGTTAGCGGCATCAAATCAATCCCGTCATCTCGCTTTATTTGTTGCTCACCACGAATAAAGTTATATTTTGAGTGGCTTAATTTATTCATTTTTATACCATCACGAATAATGGTCGGGCGAATAAATATAATGAGATTACGTTTACGTTTGCTGGTACTGGTAGAGCGGAATAAATGCCCTAAAATAGGGATATCACCTAGTAGCGGCACTTTAGATACACTTTCTTGTACATCTTCATCAATCAAACCACCTAGTACAACCATACCACCGTCATCAGCCATTACCGTTGTTTTAATAGCACGCTTATTAATTGAAATATCCACCGCAGTGGCGCCACTTACACCAGAAACCTCTTGTTCAATAATAAGTTGAACAGCACTGCCATCGTTAATTTGGGGTGTTACTTTGAGTTTAATACCAACTTCTTGACGTTCAACAGTTTGGAATGGGTTGTTATTATTAGAGCCTGTTTGCGAGCCCGTGATAATTGGTACTTCTTGACCAACGATCATTGACGCTTCTTCGTTATCCATCGTTGTTACGGATGGAGTGGCAAGGATATTTGAGTTGGTGTCAGTAGACACTGCTTGGATGATCGCGCCCCAGTCATTTTTAACAATACCCATGGCTAAACCATTAATACCACCCAGTAATGCGCCTAATGGGCCTAAATCACCTTCTTGAGTTTCATCATACTCTGTTAGTTCGTTATTAACGCCGGTAAGGGTTTTTGTTACTGTTTTATCACGAGCTACCTCAGCTGCAACGGCCAGCGACCCTACAGGGACTGAATTGCCGTTGTTAAACTGCATCATTCCGCCTTGCTCTGAGATAAACTGCAGCCCAAAGTTGATACCATCAGCTTCCATAACTTCAACAATGATTGCTTCTACGAGTACCTGCGCACGGCGAATATCTAAGCGTGCAATAACTGATTCAAGTGATCGCATTGTGTCTGGTTGAGCGGTAATTACCAGCGAGTTTGAATCTGGGTGAGCTTCAATACTTGTATCATCTTTACTACGGCTACGGGTTTTGGTTGCCCCACCTTGGCCTTCTTCACCAAGTGTTTTACTTACCCCCTGCAGTACTTTAACAAGATCTTCAGCATTGGCGTAATTAAGGTAAATAACTTTTGTGTTACCTTGATTTTGCAATTCACCATCTAAACGCTTAATAAGCTCAATTGCGCGGGTTCTTGCTTGGCCTTCACCACTGACTATAACGCTGTTTGTACGGCCATCGGCAACCACTTTAGGAATTAAAAACTCAGGAACGCTGCCTTTACCTGTATCTTTGTAAATATTCTCAACCACTGAAACCACGTCGTCTGCCGTGGCAAAGTTTAGTTTTACAATATCAACGCGCTTATCACCCGCTTGGTCAACAGAGCGAATGATTTCGACTAAACGATTCACGGATGCTGCGTGACCCGTCAACATCATAACGTTAGCGGCATTGAAGTTAGCAACATGACCGCCATCTTTTTGGTCGCTAAATTGACGCACTAACGGACCAAGCTCTTGCACGCTAACATTCTTAACGCGAACAACTCGCGTCACCATCATATCGCCGCTGGCCTGATTATCCTCAGTGATCAGTGGAACATTCGACTTTTTAGCGTCAGAGCTTTTTTCGATTTTTAAAATGCCGTTATCCATCTCTACCGCTGAATAACCGTAAACTTCAAGCACATTTAGGAAAAACTGATAATAGAGCGCTTCATCCATCAGCTCATAACTGCGAACATTTACTTTGCCGCGTACGTTAGGATCAATGATCACTGTTTTATTAAGGTTTTTACCTACGATATTAATGAACTCGTTAATATCGGTCCCTTTAAAGTTTGCAGCGTACTCAACGGCAGATACTGACAAAGATAAACTGGCCGCAAAAAAAAGTGTTGCGTACTTAGCTAACCCTTTTCTGATTTTTTTGAGGTGTAGCGCGTGAACCATTATTTTAAAACTCCAAAGCTAAGTTATTGCAGGCTAAATTGTACATCGATTTGCTCACCATCACGTTCAATAGTGATATTGGCATCGGTGCTATTACGCAGCTCATTAATGGCTGACATGGCCTGTTTTAAATCTGTTAGTTGATAGCCGTTAATCGATACAGCTAAATCGTTATTTTGTAATCCCATTTGCTTAAATAGCACAGGGTCTTTACCTGGACTTAAGCGATAGCCAACAAGCTCGCCGTCTTTCATTGCCTGAGATACACGGATGTAATCAAATAATTTACCAGGATCTTTTAATAGTTCTTCTCGGGTTTCTATGATTGCTTCTTTGACTTCTTGATTAGATGTGGCATCAATTTGACGATCACCTTCCATCTGTGGGCCCTCATCTAATTCCGACTCATCCTCTTCACGCTGAGCCAAAACAGGCATTGAGACTGTTTTAGTAAAGTCGAGTCCATCAAGCATTAATGTCTCAAAACGCCCACTCACATCTAATATCACTCGATCAGGTAATACCTGAGCAAGCTTTGCCCGTGTTCCTTTCACTACATCATCAACAAGGTAAGTAGATTGTTGTCCTTGCGACTCAATAACCGCAAGCCCCGTTAAATCATTATTACTAACGGCTACAATCCCTGTTAAATTAATGCTTAACCGTGTTTCAGGTGCATTATTAATCACTTTAGCTTGTTTGGTAGGCTGTTTACCAAGCACAACATCGGCTTTACCGAATAAATTCTGCTCTAATATTGACTTAGAATTTACACGCTCGGATGAATTATTTGCAGCATTCATACTGCTTGGTGGGAGGGCTAAATTCGTAGGCTCTGGCCATGCAAGCCAAAACGCTTTAGCTAATAAAAAAGCAATGTAAACAATAGCTAAAAGAGTTACCACCCAGCTTAATTTAGCGTGGGGTAATTTATTTACTAGATGTTTTAGCTGCTGTAATTGCTGTTCCATAAATGCCATTTCTTATTTTAATTTACTGCCATATCTCTGCCCTATAGTACCTTTTCATTTTTCATTCAACAAGCGCACTAATATTAAACTTTGTAAACAAGGTAAATTAGGGCTTTTACTTCACTACAAAACTCACCAACTATTTCTTTAAATGTGGGTTTCGTGCTAAATTTTGTATTTGTGATCAGCGAAATAAAAGAGTGCTATTTTGTCAAAAAGTAATGGTTCAAAAGGAAACACCCGCAATTCGACTTCAGCTGATGATATTAATGCCATTCGTTTAGATAAATGGCTGTGGGCTGCACGTTTTTATAAAACCCGAGCCACCGCACGAGACATGGTACAAGGTGGTAAAGTACATTATAATGGGCAACGTGCAAAACCCAGTAAAATAGTTGAACTAGGCGCACAAATTAAATTAGCACAAGGTGTTGATGAAAAGCTCATCACTGTACTTAAATTAGTTGATAAACGTTTAAGTGCCCCCATTGCTCAAACCTTATATCTAGAATCACAAGCTAGTATTGAAAAACGCGAGGCAAATAGTATTGCCCGCAAAAATAATAGCTTTTTTGCTCCACATCCGGATCGTAAACCCGATAAAAAGCAAAGACGCGAACTTTTAAAAATGAAATCAAGTTAGGTAAAGCGACCCATGCAACAAGATCTACTTCACCGTTATACATTTGAAAAACTAGACGTCCGCGGCGAGCTAGTCCAAATTGAGCACACCTACAATGAGATGATTGCAGGCCATAATTACCCTGCACCAGTAAAAGCCTTATTAGGTGAATTACTCGTTGCAACGTGCTTATTAACAGCCACATTAAAATTTGAAGGTGATATTGCAGTACAGTTACAAGGTGATGGTCCTGTAAAATATGCGGTTATTAATGGTGATGATAAACAAAATATGCGTGGTATCGCTCGCATACAAAGTGAAGTAACAGGTAGTACTGTTAAAGAACTAATTGGTAATGGTGTGATGGTATTAACTATTACACCTGATAAGGGCGAGCGCTACCAAGGTATCGTACCACTAGAGCACGATACGCTTGCAGAATGTTTAGAAGCATACTTTGCCCAATCAGAACAACTGCAGACACGATTGTGGTTTGCCACTGATACAACTCAAGATAAAGCCAAAGCATCCGGCTTATTACTGCAAGTTTTACCTGTGAATAAAGAAAAATCTATTACTGATTTTACACATCTAGAGGCACTCAGTAATACGATTAAAGATAAAGAGTTACTAGAGCTTGATGCTAACACTGTACTGACTCGCCTTTATCATGAAGATAACCCTCGTGTATACGAGCCACAAGCAATCCAATTTAAATGTGGTTGCAGCAGAGAGAAAACGATTACCGCACTCGTTAATATTGGTCAGCAAGAATTACTTAACGACGTAGCTGAAAACGGTGAAATCAAAATTAGCTGTCATTATTGCTTAAAAGACTACTCTTTTAACGAGCAAGAAATCAAAGCCATTTTTAACTAAGAACCCCCCTCTTAAAAAAGTACACATTGAAAAGCTGTAAACACTGCAGCTTTTTTGTTCATAAAAAATGATACCGGTGTCATAAAACCAACAACTTTCATGACACCGGTATCATTGAAATTATTCATGTTTTTTACTAAATATATGTGTTTTTAAAGCTTTCATAGGCTCGAATATCCCTAATCCATCTGTTACTATAATTACAGCTTAAGGTTATTAAGAACCCAGAGCTATCCCGTTCAATCTCACACAATTTAGGTATAAACATGACTTCAAGCGCTACTCGTTTTGTCGATCTAACTGCAGCTGAACTTGTCGAACACGCGATCCGTCGTGGCGAAGGGACTTTAGCCGCCAATGGAGCTTTTGTTGCGAACACTGGTCGCCGTACTGGCCGTTCTCCAAAAGATCGTTTTATTGTTCAAGAATCAAGTACTGAAAATGAAATTCAATGGGGTAATGTAAACCGCCCTTTCGATGCAGATAAATTTGACGCTTTATGGGCACGTGTAGAAGCACATGTGCAAGACAACGACCACTTCATCTCTCACCTTGAAGTTGGCGCTGATCCAGAGCACTATTTACCTGTTGTTGTTACAACAGAAACTGCATGGCATCATATTTTTGCCAAAAACATGTTTATCGAACCTAAGTCTTACAATGCATCTGATTTACCCCAGTGGCAGGTAATGAATGTACCTTCGTTTGTATGTGATCCAGAACGTGATGGCACTAACAGCGACGGCACCGTTATTATCAACTTTGCACAACGTAAAGTATTGCTAGCAGGTATGCGTTATGCCGGTGAAATGAAAAAATCAATGTTCTCTGTTCAGAACTTCCTACTTCCAGCGAAGGGTGTATTACCAATGCACTGCTCAGCTAACGTAGGTGAAGCTGGCGACACAGCATTGTTCTTCGGTCTATCTGGTACAGGTAAAACTACCTTATCAGCAGATCCAACTCGCTTTCTAATTGGTGACGACGAACACGGCTGGGCACCAGGCAGCGTATTCAACATCGAAGGCGGCTGTTACGCTAAATGTATCGACCTTTCACAAAAGAATGAGCCAGTTATTTGGGATGCAATCCGCTTTGGAACTATCCTAGAAAACGTCGTCCTAGATGATAAAGGCATTCCTGACTTTCACGATACAAGCCTAACTCAAAATAGCCGTGCAGCTTATCCACTTGAACACGTTGAAAAGCGTAAAGTAGAAAACCGTGCTGGTGAACCAAAAGCCGTTGTATTCTTAACATGTGATGTAAGCGGTGTATTACCACCGGTATCAATCCTTACTGAAGAAGCTGCAGCGTTTCACTTCTTAAGTGGCTACACTGCAAAAGTAGGCTCTACAGAGATTGGTTCAACCAGCGATATTGAGTCAACATTCTCAACGTGTTTCGGCGCACCATTTTTCCCACGTCCAGCAGGTGTTTACGCTGAGCTTCTTATGAAGCGTGTACGTGAGTTTGGTGCCAAAGTATACCTTGTTAACACAGGTTGGACTGGTGGCCCTTACGGCACTGGTAAGCGTTTTGATATCCCAACAACACGTGCTGTTGTTGATGCAATCGTATCTGGTAAGCTGGCTGGTGTTGAAACTCAGCACATCGATGTTTTAAACCTAGACGTGCCAGTAGCAGTTCCAGGTGTAGACAGCAATTTACTTAACCCAATTAACACATGGGAAGATAAAGCAAAGTACGCTGAATACGCGACTAAGCTTGCTGCTGATTTCACTGAAAACTTCGCTAAGTATGATGTCTCAGACGATATTAAAAATGCAGGCCCTAAAGCTTAATTAACTTTAGTCGCCACATTAAAACGCCAGCTAAAGCTGGCGTTTTTGATCTACTCTTTTATTTAAAATAACTGAACCTATAATACTAGTTTCATTAAATTGGTATTAATTACACTTCCAACACTTACCTTTTACTGGTTCATTATACCAAGTAGTATTTTTACCTTTTTTGCTTTCAGCCCACTCTTTAATCATTGGGTATGCATTAACAATATCCACATTTTCAATTGGATGTGACCAAACTGAAGTAACATCGAGCGCCCAAGGGTGACCATCAGTTGTCATGTATGTCTGTGCTCCACCTACTTCAGAATTATCGTCACCCGTTTTAAATAAATCAGCGTTTGCTAACGCTGTAGGGGAATGATTAGGAAGGTGCACTTCACGCCCACGATCATTTACCGGGTATATAAATGGGTTAAAGGGAGCGTTACCAATATCTGAAGTATTCACAGTGTCATTAAATATAATACTCATTGTTACTGGTACTACATCGCTTTCATCACCACTTTGCGTATTAAAAAACTGATACCCATTAGCACTTGCTGTTACATCATGAATGTTTTCAACCAATGTATAAACGAGTTGATTTGTGTGTCCAGCTTCAGCAACCAATGAACGTGTATTACCTGCTATATCAATGCTTGCACTTTGAACGCTCCCATTTGAAATATTATCAAATGCTAAAGCAAATGCATTTGCATTGCTTGCACCTCGTGCATTGATAGATCCAGTTAGGTCAATCTGCTTCACTTGGTTATCTGCATTTTTTATAACATTAAAGGTGTAACCCATAACAAAATCATTTAAGTCATAGTCGCCTTTATTAGGCCACAAGTCTTCAAACGCTAGGGTTGATTTAACAGTATAGTTATTTGAGGCTCTTTGTGGGTCGTTTGGATAATCGTCATCAATATTACTAATCCCATCACAATCAGAGTCTGTATCAGCACTTACTTCCCATGTATAAAATGCAGGATTACTAATTAAACCATTGCTATCAATCGCGGTGACCTGCACACGCCATATTTCACCACCTTGCACTTGCGAGGCTAATACAGTACTACCTGAGTGATCTGTTTTACCCACTATTTCATCATCAACAACTTCACCTTGGCCTACATCAACAAACCAACGATATTGGTAGGTAACGCTGTCACCATCGGGATCTGCATTTTCTGTATTATCAACCACAATAACTAGATCTTTATCTGGCGATAGACAACTCTCATTTTCTACTGTTAGAACAGGCAAATATGGTGAATCATTCGGGGTTATAGCATACGTAATGACCAGCTCACTATAATCTAAAGTTGTTTTCCATTTCACGTAGTCGTGGTTCATATCTATATCAAGAAATACATTAACTAAACCATCGTCAGTTATGGCTGACAAAGGCACATCAAATGATGTTTCAGACCATGTACCGTTAGTACCTTGTAGCAAGCCAGGATTAAGCTCTGAACCATCCACACTAATACCATCATATTCACCACTCGTTCCATGAAAAGACTCAGAATCAATGTCATAGCCTCGAATTAATAACGTGGCACTTTGTATTTTAAGTAATGGATCTTCAAGGTTTTCAAAACTATGCTGCCAACCATAATCTTGAGAATAATGCGAGTAAAAATCAAAGCCATAGTTTTGAGGAGCTAAATAATGAGGTGCAGTACTTTGTTTGTTTATACGCTGAGTATATGTAAATGTCCCATCTTGGTTATCCACCGTGCTTGTACTTGTTGCTGCGGCTATTACACAAAATGAAGGAGATAATACAGACGCTAAAATAATTTTTTTAAGACTCATCGCGGTTATCCTTCTTCTGCATTAACTTCAACTGGACACTTAATCTCAAGGTCCCCCAACAAAACATTTTTTAAAAACGTCTCAGTACAAACTACCCCATCAACCTTAGCGTCAACTTTAATTCCACTCCACTCATTAGGAAATTTAAGCGTGCTCTCTAACTGCCCAGTTCGTGATGTTAGGGCTTTGAGCAATGTAGTGCCCACTTGCTCTGAGTTTTGATCGATAGCAGTAACCTTTATGAAATGTTTACCACCAATACCAGCTCCACTTTGGTCTATCATCGTTATAGTGCTTACAACTTTAAAATTGATACTCACCTCATCATTCATTGACCAATCAAATCCTGATGGGATCACGACGTCTGTTAGTGAGTTATCAACAGGCTCAACTACAACGGGGGGCGTTACTACAACCGGGCTTGCTGTAGTATCCCCTCCGGAACCGCCGCAACCAGATAAAAGCGTAAAAAAGATTAAGCATAATAATTTCCTGAGCATAGGTCATCTCCACTGTATTAATTGATAGTTAATGAAGCAGTAATCAAGCCAATTTTAAGCAACTGATTTTTAAGCTTAATATAAAATTTAATTTATCTTATTATTAAAATGCAATGCAGAAAGCGAGTTTTCGGTTACTTATAATGTGTCCGGAATTAGTTGACCACAACAGAGATATTCAAATGAGTGTGGAGTTATAGAATCGAAGAAAAAAACAAGGCGGATTAATGTAAAATATTAATAATACCAATCATGCTAAGTTACTGGCCACTTATAGCGACAGGTAAATACAGTGATAACAAGGCAGAAATTTTGACATGTAGTTGTTACTACTTGAAAAATCACTAACGCTGTTAGCGCTTTATTTAGCCCGCTAGAATGGTTAAATATTTAAGTCGATTGGTATAAATAGTGGATCATTATTCAAATACTCGAGTGGCTCACTTTTCAGTTGTTGTTGACAATAAACTAAACGCACTACTGTAGGTCGTGATTTATCGCGACAACCGATATATGAGGGTGTACTGCTTTCAGGTGAACGCCCGAGCGACACTCGCCACCTTGCTCGCTTTTTCACTTTCCTGCAGACGTAAAAAAGCCCGACTCAGTGAGTCGGGCTTTCTTTATTTGGAGCCTGGCGATGACCTACTTTCACATAACAAATGCTACACTATCATCGGCGCTGTTTCGTTTCACTACTGAGTTCGGCATGGGATCAGGTGGGTCCAAAACGCTATTGTCACCAAGCAAATGCTTACGGAACATTTCAACACCAGTACAAGTAGAACGAGTTGTATCATTGATACCAACAATTTCTACTTCGTCATTGATGCGGATGATACCAGCTTCAACACGACCAGTTACAACAGTACCACGACCCTGGATTGAGAAAACGTCTTCGATAGGCATGATGAATGGCTTATCGATGTCACGCTCTGGCTCTGGGATGTAAGTATCAAGTGCTTCTGCAAGCTCAACGATCTTATCTTCCCACTCTTTCTCGCCTTCTAACGCTTTAAGCGCAGAACCAGCGATTAGAGGTAAGTCATCACCTGGGAAATCGTATTCTGAAAGAAGTTCACGAACTTCCATTTCTACTAGTTCAAGTAGCTCTTCGTCATCAACCATGTCACATTTGTTCATGAACACGATGATGTAAGGAACGCCAACTTGACGAGAAAGAAGGATGTGCTCACGCGTTTGTGGCATAGGGCCATCAGTCGCAGCAACTACTAAGATAGCGCCATCCATTTGAGCAGCACCAGTGATCATGTTTTTAACATAATCGGCGTGACCAGGACAATCTACGTGTGCGTAGTGACGTGAAGGAGTGTCATATTCAACGTGAGACGTTGAAATAGTGATACCACGTTCGCGCTCTTCAGGAGCGTTATCGATTGATGCGAAATCTTTAGCAACACCGCCGTATACTTTTGCAAGTACGTTAGTGATTGCTGCAGTTAGTGTAGTTTTACCGTGGTCAACGTGGCCGATTGTACCAACGTTTACGTGCGGTTTTACGCGTTCAAACTTTTCTTTTGCCATCTTAAAAAATTCCTATAAAGAAATTAAAGGTCCAGTCCATTTTGGACTAAACCGAGCTAAAAATTACTTAACAGCGAGCTGCAATTATTTTATCTGCAACATTTTTTGAGGCTTCAGCGTACTTCAAAAACTCCATAGAGTATGAGGCACGGCCCTGTGTTGCAGATCGTAGATCAGTAGCATAACCAAACATTTCAGAAAGCGGAACCTGGGCGTTAACTAATTTTAGTCCACCTAGCGCATCTTCCATGCCTTCGATCATGCCGCGACGACGGTTTAAGTCGCCAACTACATCACCCATGTTTGCTTCAGGAGTGAGTACTTCAACCTTCATCATTGGCTCTAAAAGTACTGGGCTTGCATCAAGCGCACCCTGTCTCATTGCCAATGAACCTGCTATTTTAAATGCCATTTCATTCGAGTCTACATCATGGAATGAACCATCATATAAAGTCGCTTTGACGCCAAGTAATGGGTAGCCTGCCAGCACACCTTGAGCCATTTGCTCTTGGATGCCTTTGTCTACCGCAGGGATGAACTCTTTTGGAACTGAACCACCTACGGTTTCGTTAACGAACTCGTAAATTGGTGCTTCATCATCCGAAATATCCATCGGTTCAAGTTTAAGCCAGACATGCCCATATTGACCACGTCCACCTGATTGACGTATGAATTTACCTTCAACTTTAACAGTTGAACGAATAGCTTCACGGTAAGAAACCTGCGGCTTACCAACGTTACATTCAACACTGAATTCACGTTTCATACGGTCGACAATGATATCAAGGTGAAGTTCACCCATACCAGAAATTATAGTCTGGCCCGATTCTTCGTCAGTTTGTACGCGAAAAGAAGGATCTTCTGCCGCTAATTTACTTAGCGCGATACCCATCTTATCTTGGTCAGCGATTGTGCGAGGCTCAACCGCAACAGAGATAACTGGTTCAGGGAATTCCATACGCTCAAGCGTAATTTTAGAATTCGGATCACACAGTGTTTCACCTGTTGTTACGTCTTTAAGACCAATAGCCGCCGCGATGTCGCCTGCGTAGACTTCTTTGATCTCTTCGCGTGAGTTTGAATGCATCTGAACGATACGGCCAAGGCGCTCACGTTTGCTTTTTACTGGGTTGTAAACCGCATCACCCTGTTTAACAGTACCAGAGTAAACGCGGAAGAAGGTTAAAGTACCAACGAACGGGTCTGTTGCAATCTTAAAAGCAAGTGCAGCAAACGGTGCATTGTCATTAGCAGGACGCTCTTCCTCAGTACCATCTTCAAGAATACCTTGAATTTGTTTTACTTGTGTTGGTGCAGGCATATATTCAACAACGCCATCAAGCACAGCTTGAACACCTTTGTTTTTAAATGCACTGCCACAGGTAACTGGGACGATTTCGTTTGCTAATGTACGCTGACGCAAAGCAGCTTTAATTTCTGCTTCGCTCAGGTCTTCACCTTCCAAATACTTATCCATTAGTTCTTCAGATGCTTCAGCAGCGCTCTCAACTAAGTTTGAGCGCCATTCTTCAGCTTGTTCCTGAAGGTCTGCCGGTATTGCCTCATAAGCGAAAGTCATTCCCTGGTCTTCATCATTCCAGTTAATCATTTTCATTTTTATAAGGTCAATAACACCTTTAAAGTCGTCCTCAGCGCCTACTGGCAACTGAATTGGAACAGGCGTTGCTCCAAGACGAGATTTCACCTGGCTAACAACCGCTAAGAAATCAGCGCCCGTGCGATCCATTTTATTTACGAAGATCATTCTAGGAACTTCGTATTTGTTCGCTTGACGCCAAACTGTCTCAGTTTGCGGCTGTACACCTGATGAAGCACAAAGCACAACTACCGCACCATCAAGTACACGTAAAGAACGCTCTACTTCAATAGTGAAATCCACGTGTCCTGGAGTATCAATAATATTGATACGATGGGCGTCAAATTGCGCGTCCATCCCTTTCCAGAAACACGTTGTAGCAGCAGAAGTGATTGTGATACCACGCTCTTGTTCCTGCTCCATCCAATCCATAGTTGCAGCGCCATCATGTACTTCACCGATCTTATGTGAAAGACCTGTGTAGAACAGAACTCGTTCTGTTGTGGTGGTTTTGCCTGCATCTACGTGAGCAACAATACCGATATTACGATAAAGCTCAACTGGAGTTGTACGTGCCATAAAATCCTCTTAAAGGTTAAAGACAGATTACCAACGGTAATGTGCGAATGCTTTATTCGCTTCAGCCATACGGTGAACGTCTTCACGTTTCTTAACCGCAGTGCCTTTGTTGTCAGAAGCGTCAACAAGTTCTTGAGCTAAACGTAAGCCCATAGATTTCTCGCCACGCTTACGTGCAGCGTCTACTAACCAACGCATACCTAATGCGTTGCGACGTACTGGACGTACTTCTACTGGTACTTGATACGTTGAACCACCAACACGGCGAGATTTAACCTCAACCTGTGGGCGGATGTTTTCAAGTGCAGTTTCAAAGATTTCAAGGTGCGATTTGCCTGATTTCTCAGCAGCCACATCTAGCGCACCGTAAACGATTTTTTCAGCAGTAGATTTCTTGCCGTCTAACATTACGATGTTAACGAATTTTGCAAGAAGTTCCGATCCGAACTTAGGATCTGGAAGAATTTTACGTTGACCTATTACGCGTCTTCTAGGCATTTTGTATCTCCGGTTTATTCAGGTTTGCTCTTTCGAGTCAATCACCCAAAACAATAATTAAAAATATTTAGTGCTTGGCCTTACTAACGGAAAACAATTAGCCTTTAGGGCGTTTTGCACCGTATTTAGAACGAGCTTGACGACGGTCGCTAACGCCTGCACAGTCAAGTGCACCACGAACAGTGTGAAAACGCACACCTGGTAAATCTTTAACACGACCACCACGGATTAGGATTACACTATGCTCTTGAAGGTTATGACCTTCACCACCAATGTATGAAGTTACTTCGAAACCGTTAGTTAAACGTACACGAGCTACTTTACGTAACGCCGAGTTTGGTTTCTTAGGTGTAGTTGTATATACGCGAGTACATACACCGCGCTTTTGCGGACACGCTTTAAGCGCAGCTGAGTTACTTTTCGTAACCTTGCTACGACGTGGCTTACGCACTAGCTGGTTAATAGTTGCCATTTAAATAGCTCCTGAAATTAAAATTACTACTGAAAAAATGAAAAAATCCGCCCTTTATTTACGTGCTCGTATCAAACGTGCAGGTAAATGGGTGGCGGAATTTTAATGAGCAAAGATTGACCTGTCAACCTAAACCGTTAGCAAGGCAGTAGATAACTACCTTGCTAAAAGCTAATCTATTGATTAGATTCAGTTTATTGATTTCCAGATAAATCTGCGTTTAAAGCGTCTGTTAGTGCTTGAGTTGCCTCTTCTGCACTTACCGTTTGCTCTTCAACGACTACTTTACTCTGCTTACGACGAGCCATACGTTCTTGATGATACGCAAAACCGGTACCGGCTGGGATCAATCGACCCACAATTACGTTTTCTTTCAGACCGCGAAGTTCATCGCTCTTACCATTTACAGCGGCTTCAGTTAGGACACGAGTTGTCTCCTGGAACGAGGCTGCTGAGATGAAAGATTCTGTCGCTAGTGATGCTTTAGTGATACCCATTAACTGGATTTCAAACTTAGCAGGTAACTTGCCTTGAGCTTCAAGATCACGGTTTGCGATATTAACGCGCGCCACTTCGATTTGCTCACCAGCTAAGAATTCACTATGACCACCGTCTGTAATGGTACATTTACGTATCATTTGACGGATAATTGTTTCAATGTGCTTGTCATTGATCTTAACGCCTTGCAAGCGGTAAACTTCTTGCACTTCGTTAACGATATAGTTAGCAACATGAGTCACACCACGTAGGCGTAAGATGTCATGTGGTGACTCAGGACCATCGGCGATAACTTCACCTTTAGACACTTGCTCACCTTCAAACACGTTAAGTTGACGCCATTTAGGGATCATTTCTTCGTAATGATCACCTTCTGGTGGAGTAATAACTAAACGCTTCTTACCTTTAGTCTCTTTACCAAAGCTAATCGTACCGGTTACTTCAGCTAAAATAGCTGGTTCTTTCGGTTTACGAGCTTCGAATAAATCGGCTACGCGTGGTAGACCACCCGTGATATCACGAGTTTTCGAACCTTCCTGCGGGATACGTGCTAACACGTCACCTGGGTTTGCTGTAACGCCGTCAATTACTTCAATCGTAGTGAATGAAGGAAGACGAGTTTCTTGCAAGCCGCGCTCTTCACTTTCGATGATAAGCTTAGGTTCTTTTGTATTCAACTTAGCAAGATCTTTAACAACTACACGGGTTAAGCCGGTTAGTTCATCAGTCTGTGCTTCAGTGTTTGAGTCATCGATATCACTGAATGATACTTTTGACTTATGCTCAAGAACGATTGGGTGACTATGCGGGTCCCAAGTAGCAACAATGTCGTTACCTTGAACTTCAGCATTATCTTGAACTGTTAATACTGCACCGTAAGGTACTTTATAACGCTCTTTCTCACGGCCATGACTATCGATGATAGTGATTTCCGTAGAACGTGAAGTAATAACAATCTTACCGTCAGTGTTTAATACATATTTAGCATTGTGAAGTTTCAATGTACCGTTAGTTTTAACTTGTACATTGTTCTCAGCAGATGCTCTAGATGCCGCACCACCGATGTGGAATGTACGCATCGTAAGCTGTGTACCTGGCTCACCGATTGATTGAGCCGCGATAACACCTACTGATTCACCCGCGTTGATGATATGACCACGTGCTAGGTCACGACCATAACACTTAGCACATACACCAAAGTCATTATCACATGTGATAACTGAACGTACGCGAACTTCATCAACTGAATGCTCTTCTAAAAGATCACACAGTTTTTCATCAAGCATGATATTACGTTCAACAAGTACAGTATTAGTACCTGGGATCACAATATCTTCAGCAACAACACGACCTAGAACACGTTCACGAAGTGCTTCTACAACATCACCACCTTCAATAAGCGGTTTCATTGTTAAGCCATCTTCTGTGCCACAGTCATCTTCATTGATTACCAAATCTTGTGCAACGTCTACTAGACGACGCGTTAGGTAACCCGAGTTCGCTGTTTTAAGTGCTGTATCGGCAAGACCTTTACGCGCACCATGCGTTGAGATGAAGTACTGAAGTACGTTTAGACCTTCACGGAAGTTAGCGGTGATTGGCGTCTCAATGATTGAACCATCTGGACGTGCCATTAGACCACGCATACCCGCCAGCTGACGGATCTGAGCAGCACTACCACGAGCACCTGAGTCGGCCATCATAAACACAGAGTTAAATGATGCTTGCTCTACTTCTTCACCTTTTGCATTAATCACTGTGTCTTTCGACAAGTTAGACATCATCTCACGTGATAGATTTTCATTTACACGTGACCAAATATCGATAACTTTATTGTACTTCTCACCAGCCGTTACAAGACCTGATTGGAATTGTTGGTTGATTTCAGTAACTTCAGCTTCTGCTGCTTCAATGATTTGTGCTTTAACCGGTGGGATAACTAAGTCATCAATACCGATAGAAACACCAGACTTCATTGCATAATGGAAACCGGTGTACATAACTTGGTCAGCAAACACAACAGTGTCTTTTAGACCTAGACGACGGTAACACTCATTCAATAAGCCAGAAATCTGCTTTTTACCTAATGGCTGGTTAATTGACGCGAACGGCATACCAGTTGGTAAAATAAGAGACAAAATTGCACGGCCAACAGTTGTTTCGATAACAGTTATAGTATCTTCTACTACACCATTTTCGTTTTTAACTGATTGGCTAATACGCACTTTCACGATTGCGTGAAGGTCTGCATTACCACTACGGTATGCTTTTTCTGCTTCTTTTGGATCTTTAAAGATTGCGCCTTCGCCTTTGGCGTTGATGCGATCACGAGTCATATAATAAAGACCCAATACAACATCCTGTGATGGAACGATGATTGGCTCACCATTCGCAGGAGATAGAATGTTGTTTGTCGACATCATAAGGGCACGCGCTTCAAGCTGTGCTTCAATCGTTAGCGGTACGTGTACCGCCATTTGGTCACCATCGAAATCGGCGTTGTACGCCGCACATACTAATGGGTGCAAATGGATTGCTTTACCTTCGATAAGCACAGGCTCAAACGCTTGGATACCCAAACGGTGAAGTGTTGGTGCACGGTTAAGTAATACTGGATGTTCACGAATTACTTCGTCTAGTACATCCCATACTTCCGGAACTTCACGTTCAACCATCTTCTTAGCAGCTTTGATCGTCGTAGCCATGCCGCGACGCTCTAATTTGCCATAGATGAATGGTTTAAATAACTCAAGTGCCATCTTCTTAGGAAGACCACATTGGTGAAGCTTAAGTGTAGGACCCACTGTGATTACAGAACGGCCTGAATAATCTACACGCTTACCAAGTAAGTTCTGACGGAAACGACCTTGCTTACCCTTGATCATATCAGCAAGAGATTTAAGCGGGCGCTTGTTAGAACCTGTAATTGCACGACCACGACGACCGTTATCAAGTAGCGCATCAACCGCTTCTTGTAACATACGTTTTTCGTTGCGTACGATAATGTCTGGTGCTGCTAAATCTAATAGACGCTTAAGACGGTTATTACGGTTAATAACACGACGGTAAAGGTCATTTAGATCTGAAGTCGCAAAACGGCCACCATCTAGTGGTACTAATGGACGTAGATCAGGTGGCAATACTGGAAGTACTGTCATGATCATCCACTCAGGGTTATTACCTGATTGGTGGAACGATTCCATTAATTTAAGACGTTTAGTGATCTTCTTACGCTTGGTTTCAGAGTTAATAGTTGGTAACTCTTCACGCATTTCAGCAATTAATTGTGCAAGATCGAGTTCACGAAGCAAGTCTAAAACTGCTTCAGCACCCATCTTAGCTTCAAACTCATCGCCGTGCTCTTCAAGTGCATCAAGGTATTCTTCTTCACCAAGTAATTGACTACGCTCAAGCGTTGTCATACCAGGCTCAGTTACTACGAATGATTCGAAGTAAAGAACACGTTCAATATCACGAAGTGTCATATCTAGCATTAAGCCGATACGTGACGGTAATGATTTTAAAAACCATATATGTGCAACTGGGCTCGCAAGGTCGATATGACCCATACGATCACGACGCACTTTAGTGAGTGTTACTTCAACGCCACACTTTTCACAGATCACACCACGGTGTTTAAGACGCTTATATTTACCACATAAGCATTCATAATCTTTCACTGGGCCGAAAATACGGGCACAGAATAAGCCATCGCGCTCAGGCTTGAAAGTACGGTAGTTAATAGTCTCAGGTTTCTTTACTTCACCGTATGACCATGAACGAACCATGTCTGGTGAAGCAAGACCAATGCGAATTGCATCGAATTCTTCGGTCTTATTTTGTTGCTTCAGAAACTTAAGTAAGTCTTTCACCTTAGCTCTCCTGTCGGAGTTAATCTTGAGGACGGATGATTTCGTCCCTACATTCTATTCGGCCGTAACAGATGCTGCAGCGTTAGCTACAGCATCTAATTGGCTTAATTTTCTTCCAACTCGATGTTGATACCCAGTGAGCGGATTTCTTTCAACAATACGTTGAACGATTCTGGCATACCTGGTTCCATTTTATGGTTACCATCAACGATGTTTTTATACATCTTAGTACGACCGTTCACGTCATCCGATTTCACTGTTAGCATTTCTTGTAGAGTGTAAGCAGCACCGTAAGCTTCAAGTGCCCATACTTCCATCTCACCGAAACGCTGGCCACCGAACTGTGCTTTACCACCCAGCGGCTGCTGAGTAACAAGGCTGTAAGAACCAGTAGAACGTGCATGCATCTTATCATCAACTAAGTGATTCAGTTTCAGCATGTACATGTAACCAACGGTTACTTGACGTTCAAACTGATCGCCAGTACGGCCATCATAAAGTGTAACCTGACCACTTCGTGGGTATCCACCTAGCTCTAACATGTCTTTGATTTCGCTTTCTTTCGCGCCATCAAATGCAGGAGTTGCAATCGGTAAACCACCTTTTAAGTTTACAGCTAGACGACGAATTTCGTCATCAGAGAAGCTAGCAATGTCTACAACTTGGCGAGATTCACCAATTTCGTAAGCTTGCTTGATGAAGTCACGTAGCTCATGAAGCTCACGTTGTTCTTTCATCATTTCTTCAATGCGCTCACCAATACCACGCGCAGCTAGACCCATATGTGTTTCAAGGATCTGACCGATGTTCATTCGCGATGGTACACCTAGTGGATTCAATACGATATCTACCGTACGACCTTTGTCATCGTATGGCATATCTTCTACTGGTACGATAGTCGAGATAACACCTTTGTTACCATGACGACCCGCCATTTTGTCACCCGGTTGGATACGACGTCTAACAGCAAGGTATACTTTAACAATCTTAAGTACGCCTGGTGCTAAGTCATCACCTTGGGTAATTTTACGACGTTTGTTTTCAAACTTCTTATCGTATTCAGCTTTAAGCTCATCGTACTGGGCTGCTAATTGCTCAAGTTCAGCTTGCTTGTCTTCTTCAGCAAGGCTTTGAGTAAGTAGTTTTTCAGCATTAAGTGACGCTAATCTGTCTTCGTCTTGACCGGCTGCAATAAGTAACTTACGAGCACGATCTAACACGCCTGCTTCAAGAATACGGAATTCTTCATTAAAGTCTTTTTTCGCATCACGAAGTTGCATTTCTTCAACTTCTAGCGCGCGCTTGTCTTTTTCAACACCATCACGGGTGAAAACTTGCACGTCAATTACAGTACCTGTTACAGAGTTTGGTACACGTAATGAGCTGTCTTTAACGTCAGACGCTTTCTCACCAAAGATAGCTCGTAGAAGCTTCTCTTCAGGCGTTAATTGCGTTTCGCCTTTCGGAGTCACTTTACCTACTAGGATATCGCCGCCTTTAACTTCAGCACCGATATAAACAACGCCTGATTCATCAAGCTTGCCTAGTGCAGACTCACCCACATTCGGGATATCTGCTGTGATCTCTTCTGGACCTAACTTAGTATCACGGGCGATACACTGTAGTTCTTGAATATGGATAGTCGTTAGACGATCTTCTTCAACTACGCGCTCTGATAGTAGGATTGAATCCTCGAAGTTATAACCGTTCCATGGCATGAATGCCACGCGAAGGTTTTGACCAAGGGCTAAGTCGCCTAAGTCAGTCGAAGGACCATCTGCTAACACATCACCACGAGTAACCGGTTCACCAACCATACAAGTCGGTTTTTGGTTAATACATGTATTTTGGTTTGAACGTGTGTATTTGGTTAAGTTGTAGATGTCGATACCCGCTTCACCAGGGATGCGTTCTTCTTCATGTACATTAACAACGATGCGACTTGCGTCAGCATACATTACTTCACCACCACGTTTAGCAACGATCGTTACACCAGAATCTTTCGCTAGTGTTAACTCAATACCAGTACCTACTAACGGCTTATCCGCTTTCAATGTTGGTACTGCTTGACGTTGCATGTTTGAACCCATCAATGCACGGTTAGCATCATCATGTTCTAAGAACGGGATAAGTGCGGCCGCTACAGAGATCACCTGTTGTGGTGATACATCCATATATTGCTGATCCATACGACCCATAAAGGTTGATTCACCTTTGTGACGACATGGAATTAGTTCATCTACAAACTCATTGGTTTCAGTTAAGTTTGAGTTCGCCTGTGCGATAACAAACTGACCTTCTTCAATGGCTGATAGGTAATCAACTTCATCAGTTACAACACCGTCTACCACTTTGCGGTATGGTGTTTCTAAGAAACCATAATCATTCGTACGTGCGTACGTAGATAGTGAGTTAATTAGACCGATGTTTGGACCCTCAGGAGTCTCGATTGGACATACGCGACCATAGTGAGTTACGTGAACGTCACGTACTTCAAAGCCTGCGCGCTCACGAGTCAAACCACCCGGACCTAATGCAGAAATACGACGCTTATGCGTTACTTCTGATAGCGGGTTATTTTGGTCCATGAACTGTGATAACTGAGACGAACCAAAGAACTCTTTTACCGCTGCCGAAATAGGCTTAGCGTTAATAAGATCTTGTGGCATGATCGCGTCAAGGTCACCTAAGCTTAAACGCTCACGTACAGCACGTTCTACACGTACTAGACCTACACGGAATTGATTCTCAGCCATTTCGCCAACACTACGAATACGACGGTTGCCTAAGTGATCGATATCATCAACATCGCCTTGACCATTACGAATAGCTATTAGCACCTTCATAACAGACACGATGTCTTCTTTGCTTAATGTACCAGGGCCTGTGTCTGTATCATAACCAACACGGCTATTGAACTTCATACGACCTACTGTTGATAAGTCATAACGTTCTTCTGAGAAGAATAAGTTCTCAAATAAGGCTTCAGCCGCGTCTTTCGTCGGTGGCTCGCCTGGGCGCATCATGCGATAAATTTCTACTAGTGCTTCTAAGCGGCTACTGCTTGAATCAATGCGTAACGTGTTAGAAATATATGCACCGCTGTCAACTTCATTGATATATAGAGTATCAATTTTAGTGTGACCTGCTTTAACCAACTCAGCCATAAGCTCTAGAGTTAATTCATCATTCGCATTTGCGATAACTTCACCCGTTGACTCATCAACGTAGTTTCGCGCAATTACACGACCAATGATGTACTCATGTGGCACTTCTAGTTGGCTAATGCCTTTTTTCTCGATGCTCTTGATATGGCGCGCAGTTACACGACGGCCAGATTCAACGAACACTTCACCATCTTCGCTTTTTATGTCAAAGGCAGCGGTTTCACCACGTAAACGTGAAGGTACAAGTTCCATTAGAACTTTACCGTCAGTTACTTCAAACGCAGTGGTATCGAAGAAGATATCTAAGATTTCTTCACTCGAGTACTCAAGTGCACGTAGGATGATAGACGCCGGTAATTTACGACGACGGTCAATACGTACATATAAGTTATCTTTTGCATCAAACTCAAAGTCTAACCATGAACCACGGTAAGGGATAACACGTGCGTTATAAAGCACTTTACCCGATGAGTGAGTTTTACCGCGGTCGTTATCAAAGAATACACCAGGGCTACGGTGTAGCTGAGAAACGATAACACGCTCTGTACCATTGATTACAAAAGTACCGGTATCGGTCATGAGCGGAATTTCGCCCATGTAAACTTCTTGCTCTTTAATGTCTTTAACTGTGCCTGGCGCTTCTTTATCCATCACCACAAGACGCAATTTTACGCGAAGTGGAGCAGAATAAGTCACACCGCGAATTTGACATTCTTTTACATCGAAAACTGGCTCACCAATACGATAACTTACGTATTGAAGCTCAGAATTTCCCGAGTAGCTTTTGATTGGAAACACAGAACGGAAGGCAGCTTCCAAACCATGATCGCCATCAGCGTCCGGCACTAAGAATTTTTTAAACGATTCTAACTGTGTTGACAGTAAGAAAGGTATATCCAAAACTTGTGGACGTTTACCAAAATCCTTACGGATACGTTTCTTTTCAGAATAAGAGTAAGCCATGGGGTTCCTCAGCTTGCTGATCTTTGACCCGACCTGTTCTTGTAAGAACAGACTTAACTGGCATCTAAGCCAAGATTGTACAACATTTAATTGTTGTTCTAATAGACTCTCACTTTAACACTAGCAAACTATAAAGCGTTGAAAGTAAAGAAAAAATTAGATTTTATTTGAGCTATAGGAATACATCGCTCTATAGCGCAAAAAGGCCGGTGATTAAATAATCACCAGCCCTTGCCTGATTTCTCAGGCAGCGAACTTAGCAAAAGCTAAATTACTTAACCTCAACTTCAGCACCAGCTTCTGTAAGGTCTTTAGCAAGTGCTTCTGCTTCTTCCTTAGAGATAGCTTCTTTAACTGGAGTTGGAGCAGCTTCAACAAGCGCTTTCGCTTCTTTAAGGCCTAGGCCAGTTGCGCTACGTACAGCTTTGATTGCCGCAACTTTATTAGCGCCAGCGCCAGTAAGGATTACGTCAAATTCAGTTTTCTCTTCAGCAGCTTCAGCAGCTGGACCAGCTACCATTGCAGCTGCAGCAGTTACGCCGAATTTTTCTTCCATTGCTTCGATAAGAGCAACAACGTCCATTACTGACATTTCAGCAATTGCGTCAAGGATTTGGTCTTTAGTTACAGACATTACAAATTTCCTAATAATTAACGGACTTTAAGTCCAAAAAAATTTTACACCGAAAGTGATTAAACAGCTTAAAATTAAGCAGCTTGCTCTTCTTTCTGTACACGTACTGCTTCAATTGTTTTACACAATTTGCCAGCAGACGCTTCTTTCATAGCGCTCATTAAGCGTGCAACAGCTTCATCGTATGTAGGTAATGTCGCAAGCATTGCTGCATCAACAACATTTCCTTCAAAAGCGGCCGTTTTAAGCTCAAATTTCTCATTCTTTTTCGCGAAATCTGAAAAGATACGCGCAGCAGCACCAGGGTGCTCTGATGAGAAAGCGATTAAGCTTGGACCAACGAATGAATCAGAAAGGCACTCAAAATCTGTTCCTTCAAGAGCACGTTTTGCTAAAGTGTTACGGACAACTTTCATCCAAACACCCGCTTCACGAGCTTCTTTACGAAGGGCAGTAATTGCACCTACTGTTACACCACGAGAATCTGCAACAACTGCAGATAGAGCACCATTGGCTGCTTCGTTGACTTCAGCAACAATTGCTTTTTTGCCTTGAAGATTTAAAGCCATGGGTGTTACTCCTGGTTTAATGGGGTCACCGACACTCGGTTTCCCTGTTCTACTCTTCCCTATCAAACAAGATAGAGATGCTTTTTACGGCGAGAGCCAGAAGGATTAGGAAAAATCTATCTGGGGATTCACACCGTCTACGTAGGTGAATATTAAGGCCGAAGCCACCTACGGTCTTGGACGGAAGCCCAATTTATCGCTTTACCCGAAGGCTCACCGAAATTATGGACTTCAACCCGAATTCTTTACTTTGCTAACAAACGAATTAATCAGCAAAATGGCGCAAAATTATAGTACAAATTTCACGCCATGTAAACACTCAATTAAACAACAGTTGTTGTTAAAGTGCTTTGGTCAACAGAAACACCTGCGCCCATTGTTGTAGAGATGGTTACTTTCTTAATGTAAACACCTTTTGCTTGTGAAGGCTTAGCCTTCTTAAGCGCAACAATTAGCGACTCAAGGTTTTGTTGAAGTTGCTCAACTGTGAAATCAACCTTACCAATAGTAGTATGGATGATACCATTTTTGTCATTGCGGTAACGCACTTGACCAGCTTTAGCATTTTTAACTGCTTCTGCAACGTTAGGTGTTACAGTACCAGTTTTAGGGTTTGGCATTAGACCACGTGGGCCTAAGATTTGACCTAGTTGACCAACAACACGCATAGCGTCTGGTGATGCAACTACAACGTCAAAGTTCATCTCGCCTTTCTTAACTAGTTCAGCAAGATCTTCCATGCCCACTAATTCAGCACCGGCTTCTTTCGCAGCTTCTGCGTTAGCGCCTTGTGTGAATACAGCAACACGAACATCACGACCAGTACCGTTAGGTAGTACAGTTGCGCCACGAACGTTTTGATCAGATTTACGAGCATCAATACCAAGGTTAACGGCAACGTCAACACTTTCTACGAATTTAGCAGTCGCTAACTCTTGTAAAAGAGCAACAGCTTCGTTGATTTCGTAATCTTTAGTTACTTCCACTTTTTCGCGGATAGTACGCATACGTTTAGTTAATTTAGCCATTTCTTAGTCCTCTACGTTCAAGCCCATCGCACGCGCAGAACCTGCGATAGTGCGAACCGCAGCTTCTAAATCAGAAGCTGTAAGGTCAGGTTTCTTTGTCTCAACGATTTCTTCAAGTTGAGCACGAGTTACTGTGCCTACTTTTTCAGTGTTAGGACGGCCTGAACCAGATTTGATACCTGCAGCTTTCTTAAGTAAGTAAGCAGCCGGTGGCGTTTTCATGTCGAACGTAAATGAACGGTCGCCGTAAACAGAGATCACTACAGGAACTGGAGCGCCTTTTTCGATAGATTCTGTACGTGCGTTAAACGCTTTACAGAATTCCATGATGTTTACACCGTGTTGACCTAGTGCTGGACCTACTGGAGGACTAGGATTAGCCATACCAGCAGCAACTTGTAGCTTGATTAGAGCTTCAACTTTTTTAGCCATTATAAATACCTCATTAGGTGGGTCTTAGCCTTGTGCGCGCGAGGACGCGTACTCTAGCGGCTTCCCAGTTTAAAAATTGGTTTCTCACTTTTTATAATCAAATCAAGAAACTCTATCATTGAATACAAAAAGGCCGCTGATTATAAGTTAATCAGCGGCCTTTATCAAGTCTTATGCTGAGTAATAAATTACTTAGCATAAACTATCTAATTTTATTATTTATCTTGCTCAACTTGACCAAATTCAAGGTCAACTGGCGTAGAACGACCAAAGATAAGTACCGATACTTTTACGCGGCTCTTTTCATAGTCAACTGCTTCTACTACACCACTAAAGTCAGCAAACGGGCCATCAACAACGCGTACCACTTCACCTGGTTCAAATAATGTAGCAGGTTTAGGTGCTTCTGCATTTTCTTGTAGACGGTTAAGAATACGATCTGCTTCTTTCGTGCTAATTGGTGCTGGACGATCAGACGTACCACCAATAAAGCCCATTACGCGTGCTGTACTATTTACTAAGTGCCAGCTTGCGTCATTCATATCCATTTGTATAAGCACATAACCTGGGAAGAATTTACGCTCAGACTTGCGCTTTTGACCTGCGCGCATCTCAACAACTTCTTCAGTTGGTACTAATACTTCACCAAAGCTCTCTTCAAGACCTTCGATTTTAATATGCTCTAAAATAGTTTGTGCTACACGCTTCTCGTAACCTGAGAAAGCCTGTACTACGTACCAACGTAGTTTAATCTCTTTCTTCTCATCCGACATGGGATCAGATCTCCAATCCAGTTAAAAAGCCTACTGCGCGGAATAATACACCATCTAATCCCCAAAGGATAAGTGCCATAATCACAGTTGCAACCATTACAATAAATGTCGTATGGGTAGTTTCTTGACGCGTTGGCCATACTACTTTACGTACTTCGATACGTGCTTCTTTGGCAAAAGCAAGAAATGCTTGCCCTTTACCAGTGAGTGAAGCAATACCTAAACCTGCCGCAACCGCAAACACTACACCAATTGCACGGTATAGAGCAGATGCATCTGCGTACATGTGATTACCAACTACTGCGCCTGCAAGTAGCGCAATTGCCACAAGCCACTTTACTGAATCCATCGCACTCGATGGTGTTTCTACATTCGTGCTCATAATATTATTACCTTAACTACAGACACAACAACCTTACACAAAGGAAAGGCTAATCCATTAAAATCTAAACTTAAAAACAGACTTATTTAAACCGATTTTTAATCTCAGACTTCACCCTCAAAAAGGATGAAATGGCAGGGGCGGAGAGACTCGAACTCCCAACCATCGGTTTTGGAGACCGCTGTTCTACCAATTGGAACTACGCCCCTGCAAAGTGGATGCCTATTATACTTACGCAATTCATTAACACAAGTGTAAAAGATACTCATATTATAAAATCTTAGCGGTTAATTAACCTCTTGATTGTAAAATGGCGAAACTGAGCCTACCAAAGCGGTAAGTTATATCTATTAGGCTTTACTTTTCAAGATGTCATACACATCTATTAACAGTCCTGATGCACCAAATCTAAATGTTGAGGTGTTTACATACTCCTTCCCCATGATATTTAAACCTAGTTGCAAATAGTTACTTGCATCAACAACAGTTTTAACGCCTCCAGCGGCTTTAAAGCCGACTGCCTTTCCTGACATTTTAATCGTCCGTAAAATAATTTCAGCCGCTTCAAGCGTAGCGTTAACTGCAACTTTGCCGGTGCTGGTTTTAACAAAGTCAGCACCACCGGCAATTGCTATTTCTGTCGCCAGTGTTATCAACTGCGCTGTTTTTAGTTCGCCGGATTCTATAATTACTTTTAATTGTACGTGTTCAGGACAACACTCTTTACTGGCACGCACATATTCTAGCGCTGTGGCTTCGTCCCCCGCGATTAAAGCTTGATACGGTAACACCAAATCAATTTCATCTGCGCCACGCTCTATTGCGATTAATGTTTCATTAATTACTTCACTTAGCTCACTGTTGCCTGAGGGAAAGTTAGTTACTGTGGCGACTTTTACATAACTAAGCTCGCGCTCAGCTAAAGCAAGCTTGGCGTCATCAACAAACTCACTATAAACACACACTGCAGCCGGAATACCTAGGTTGGGCTTAATACTAGCCACCAAGGCCTGTATTGCCGCCGTGCTATCATTACTATTTAAACTCGTTAAATCCATTAATTGCACGGCTAATGCCGCATCTACTAATTTAGTTGTCATAAATTGCGCCTAAATATTCATATACCGCTTTTTGGAATACGCATAGTATCAAAATTTAGCATTCTCGCTATAGCTCATAACCAAACACTATAAGCTATTCAAACTGAGTGATAAACATTGCAACTGCGCTCAATCCCTTGTTAACTAAGCCTTAAGCCAAACAAGCCCACCCTATATAACATTTAGTTATATAAACTGGGTTTTAATTATTTTTTACTTAGCTTGGGGCGCTATATTCTGCGCTTCTGAAGACGCATTTATATGCTGTTATTTTTCCAAGGGGTTACACGATGCAATATTTACCTATCTTTACCAAGCTAGACAACAAGCCTGTACTGGTCGTTGGTGGTGGAGAGGTCGCATTACGCAAATGTCGCGCGTTTTTAAAAGCACGCGCAAATGTAACCTTAGTAGCACCTTGGTTTTGTGATGAGTTAAAAGAACATGCGCATAATAACGAAGTCACGCTAATTGATGCTTATTTTGATGAATCGCACCTTGATGGCAAAATGCTCGTAATTGCAGCAACAGATAAAGATGCTGTCAATAATGATGTTTTCGAGTTGGCTAATGCACGAAATGTATTTGTTAACGTGGTGGATGATCAACCTAAGTGTACCTTTATTTTTCCTTCAATTGTTGATCGTGATCCGATCACTATTGCCATTTCAAGCGCTGGCACAGCGCCAGTCTTAGCACGTCGCTTACGTGAAAAACTCGAAACGCTAATTCCACAGCATATAGGCCCATTAGCAACTTTGGTTGGTAGTTTTCGTGACAAAGTAAAACAACGTTTTACAAGTTTTGCTGATCGCCGTCAATTTTGGGAGGGCGTATTTGATTCATCGGTTGTAAGTAAAGTACAAAGTGGTGATACAGCAGCAGCTGCTTCCCAACTTGAGCAGTTACTTAATATAAAACTAGCACCTGAAGGCGAAGTATATGTCATAGGTGCAGGTCCAGGCGATCCTGAGTTGCTAACATTGAAAGCACTACAATTAATGCAACAAGCTGATGTGGTCGTTTATGACTACCTAGTGTCTGATGAAATAATGGAGCTTGTACGTCGTGATGCAGATTTAATCTGCGTAGGTAAACGTTTAGGCGATCATAGTGTTGCCCAAGAAGACACGAATCAACTGCTTGTTGACCTTGCTAAGCAAGGTAAAAAAGTGTGTCGAATTAAAGGTGGCGACCCATTCATTTATGGTCGTGGTGGCGAAGAAGTACAAGTATTAGCCGCAAACCAAGTGAACTATCAAATTGTTCCAGGTATTACTGCAGCGGCTGGTTGTAGTGCCTATGCGGGGATCCCGCTAACGCACCGAGATCACGCGCAATCAATTCAGTTTGTAACTGGTCACTGTAAAAAAGATGGCCAAGAATTAGATTGGCAATCGCTTGCTAAACCACATCAAACATTAGCAATTTATATGGGTGTCATTAAGTCCCCACATATTCAAGCTCAGTTATTAAAACATGGCCGCGGCGCAGATACTCCCGTGGCTATTATTGAAAACGGCACACGCAAAAATCAACGTGTAGTTACCGGGAAGTTGGGTGAACTCGCCGATTTAATCGAACGCCATAGCATTATTTCACCGGCATTATTAATTATTGGTGAAGTTGCATCATTACATGAGCAACTTCATTGGTTTGGCACAAAAGCGCAAACCAGCAGCTTTGCTCAACCGCTAACAGATGTTGCATAAGCTTCAAATTATTTAAATATTTTAACTTTTAATCATTTTAGTAGGACGACTAACAATGGCTTTAACTCACCTTCAGCAATTAGAAGCTGAAAGTATAAAAATCATGCGCGAAGTGGCTGCTGAGTTTGAAAACCCAGTAATGCTTTACTCTATCGGTAAAGACTCTTCCGTGCTATTGCACCTTGCTCGTAAAGCGTTTTACCCAGGTAAAATTCCGTTTCCACTTCTGCACGTTGATACCGACTGGAAGTTTAAAGAGATGATTGAGTTTCGTGACCGTTTGTCAAAAGAGTATGGCTTTGACTTAATCGTCCATAAAAACCCTGAAGGCCTGGCAATGGGCGTTGGGCCATTTACACATGGCTCAGGTAAGCACACTGACATAATGAAAACTCAAGGCTTAAAGCAAGCACTTGATAAGTATGGTTTTGATGCTGCTTTTGGTGGTGCCCGCCGCGATGAAGAAAAATCTCGCGCAAAAGAGCGTGTTTACTCGTTTCGTGATAAACACCATAGATGGGATCCTAAAAACCAGCGTCCAGAGCTTTGGAATACCTATAACAGCCAGGTAAACCCGGGCGAAAGCATTCGTGTATTCCCGCTGTCTAATTGGACCGAACTTGATATTTGGCAATACATCTACCAAGAAAACATTGATATGGTGCCATTGTACCTAGCAAAAGAGCGTCCAGTTGTTGACCGTGACGGTACGCTGATTATGGTTGACGATGAACGTATGCCGCTTGCTGATGGCGAAGTACCGATGATGAAATCTGTACGTTTTCGTACTTTAGGTTGTTACCCACTTACAGGTGCCGTGGAATCTACGGCCAGTACTTTAACCGAAATTATCGAAGAAATGCTGTTATCGACTTCATCAGAGCGTGAAGGTCGTGTAATTGACCATGATTCAGCAGGTTCAATGGAGAAGAAAAAACGTGAGGGCTATTTCTAATGTCTAATCAAAATAACGACACAATTAATGAAGTAAAAGAAATAGGCATCGATGCCTACCTTGCTCGCCAGCAAGATAAAAGCCTATTACGTATGCTGACCTGTGGTAGCGTAGATGACGGCAAATCAACCCTGATTGGCCGCCTACTGCATGATAGCCACCAAATTTATGAAGATCAGCTAGCCGCCCTTCATAAAGATAACGAAAAAGTAGGTAACGCAGGCGAAGAGCTTGATTTAGCTCTTTTAGTTGATGGTCTACAAGCTGAACGTGAGCAAGGTATCACCATAGATGTTGCTTACCGTTATTTTTCAACAGCAAAGCGCAAATTCATCATTGCTGATACCCCAGGACACGAGCAATACACACGTAACATGGTAACGGGTGCGTCAACTAGTGATGTAGCCATTATTCTTGTTGATGCGCGTTACGGTGTACAAGTACAAACTAAACGTCATAGCTTCATTTGTGATTCACTGGGCATTAAACAGTTTGTGGTTGCCGTGAATAAAATGGATATCGTTGATTTTGACGAAACCGTTTATGAGCGTATTAAAGCCGAGTACTTGCACTTTGCTGAGCAACTTAACGTATCAAACATTAAGTTTGTGCCTATGTCAGCACTTAAAGGTGACAACGTAGTAACTCGTTCAGCACATACACCGTATTACACCGATAAGCCGTTGCTAGAGCTGCTAGAAGACTCACCAGCAGCTGAAACAGATACAGGCTTTGAAGCGCGTTTTCCTGTCCAATATGTAGTACGTCCTAACCTTAACTTCCGTGGTTTCCAAGGTACATTAACCTCGGGCAAGTTAAGCGTTGGAGATGCTATAAAAGTTTTGCCATCGGGTAAAACATCAAGCATTAAAGAACTAGTAACGTTTGACGGTAACTTAGATACCGCACAAGCAGGCCAAGCAATTACTATAACGCTTAACACCGAAATTGATATTAGCCGTGGCGATGTTATCGTCCCAGCTGAGTCAACCGCTACAGTGACTAACCAAGTACAAGCGAAATTGGTATGGATGCATGAAGCCCCCCTGGTTTTAGGTAAAAGCTATAACTTTAAGTTGGGCAGTAAAAACACCTCAGCCATCGTGAAAAAGATTGATCACACCATTGATGTGAACACGCTTGAACACGGCAGCGCGGATAGCTTACAGCTTAACGAAATCGCGATTGTAACCTTAGAATTGACCGAAACTATTTTGGCTGATACTTATCACAACAATCACGAAACCGGTGCATTTATCTTAATTGATCGCCTATCTAACCTAACAGTTGCAGCGGGCATGGTTGAGCAAGTTCTAACTAGCCAAGAACAGAGCGGTAACTTTAGTGATTTTGAAGTTGAGTTTAACACTTTAGTACGCAAGCACTTCCCACATTGGCAAGCGCTTGATATCTCAAAGCTTAAATAATCAACTTCGCCTGTTAAGGATATATAAAGCATGTATCAACAGCTAGTATTAACAGGCATTATGCTCACTTTAGTCGGGTGCCTTTTTGGCACGCGACTAAAGCCAGCATGGCTTTTTGTCAGTGGTATTGGTATTGCCTATCTTGGTGGTTTAATTGAACTTGAAGATATGCTTATTAACTACGCTAACCCATCACTGATCACCCTTGTGTTATTAGTGTTAGTATCGATTGCGGTAGAAAAAACCACGCTCGTACAAAAGCTTGCCCAGTCATTATCAAAAGGAAGTTTAACCAGCTCAGTCACTAAACTTGGCCTTTCGACCGCCTTTTTATCCTCATTTACGAATAATACCGCCGTGGTAGCGTCGCTTATCACCGCAATTAAAGACAGCCCAACACATTCACCTTCAAAGCTGCTACTCCCGCTGTCGTATACCGCTATTTTAGGTGGCACAATCACCTTAATTGGCACCTCAACAAATTTAATCGTCAATGGCTTTGCCGTTGATGCTGGCATGGCACCGCTGGGCTTTTTCGACTTTACCTTAGTCGGCTTAGGCGCATTAAGTGTTGGCCTTATCACTATTTTAGTAATGCTAAAATACCTGCCTGACAACGGCAAAAATGACCAAGAAGTGGTGCCCTTTTACCTCGAAGGTAAAATAGAAGAAGGCTCAAAGCTAATTGGTAAAAGCGTAGAAGAAAACGGCCTACGTGAATTAAAAGACTTATTCCTCGCTGAAATTATCCGCGGCGATAAACGTATTTGCGCCGTCACGCCTCAACAAGTTATTAAAGCAGGCGATGTACTACTATTTGTTGGCGATATAAAATCAGTCCCGCTATTAACTCGCTTTGACGGTCTAAAAGTAGTCCATGACAAACATGAAAAAGACGTAGAACACCTTGTTGAAGTAGTCGTTAGTCAATCATCAAAGTTTATAGGCAAAACGGTTAAAGAAGTACGTTTTCGTGAACAGTTTCATGCCGCAGTGATTGCTATTCGCCGTGGTCACGACCGCTTGCAAGGCGGCCTTGGTAAAGTAAAACTACAAGCAGGTGATTCACTGATCCTTGCCCCAGGTAAAGACTTTTATACCTTACCTAATTTAAAGCGTGAGTTTGTGTATATCTCAGGGCTTGATTTACAAACTCATTTAGCACCTAAACAATCTAACTTAGTATTAGCCAGCTTTGCGGTGGTACTCGGTTTAAGTATTGTTGGCTATGTGCCACTGGTAAAAGGTTTACTCGTTTTATTAATCGGCTTAATGCTCACCGGCACTATAAAACTCAGTGAAGTAAAGCGTCGTTTCCCAATCGAATTACTCGCAGTTGTTGGCAGCGCCATTGGTCTTGCTAAGTTAATGATAGGAACAGGCCTTGCTGGCGAAATATCGTCAGCGCTGTTTTATGTACTCGGGGATTTTGGCCCGTACGGCGCTTTTATCGCGATTTTTGTGATGACAGTATTATTTACCGAACTAATCACGAATAACGCCGCAGCTGCATTATCATTCCCTGTCGCATATGCATTGGCTATTGGCTTTAATGTTGACCCGCTGCCGTTTATTATGGCGGTTGCCTTTGGCGCATCAGCCAGTTTTATATCACCATTTGGTTATCAAACTAACCTAATGGTTTACAGCGCCGGTAACTATCGTTTAAAAGATTATGTATTAATGGGATTACCGCTTTCAATTATTTATTCAATAACGGTATTAACCCTGATCCCGCTGGTGTTTCCATTTTAAACCAGCGCACCACGAAAAGAGGCATAGCAAATGGATGAGAATATTGTTTGGCATAATTACGCAATTACCAAAACACAACGTAGCGAACACAAAAGCCATAAGCCTGCTATTTTATGGTTTACAGGGTTTTCAGGTTCAGGCAAAAGCACCGTGGCAAACGCCCTTGAAAGCGCACTAAATCAACAAGGTATTCATACTTATCTACTTGATGGTGACAACGTACGCCACGGTTTATGTAAAGACTTAGGCTTTAGTGACGAAGACCGCATTGAGAATATCCGTCGCGTAGGGGAAACCGCCAAACTCATGGTTGATGCAGGCATTTTGGTACTCACCGCATTTATTTCACCTTTTCGCGCTGAACGGGATATGGTCAGGAACTTAGTTGATGACGGTGAATTTATAGAAGTATTTTTAGACACGCCTTTAGACGTGTGTGAAAGTCGCGACCCTAAAGGCTTATACAAAAAAGCCCGCGCTGGTGAAATAAAACACTTCACAGGTATAGATTCAGACTACCAAATACCTAATTCACCTGAAATAACCCTAGATACCAGTAAAAATACCCTAGACCGATCGGTGCAAGAGCTGATAGCGTATCTTAAACAACAGCAAATAATTAAAGGTTAAGTCATGAACCAAACGGAACTGCTAGAAGAAGTATTGATCCTCGCCCGCCAAGCTGGTTGTGCAATTATGGGGATTTACGAAAAGGATTTTAACGTTGAATACAAAGCTGATGAAAGCCCAGTTACCGACGCCGATCTTGCAGCCCACAAAGTGATTGCCAATGGCCTAGCCCACTTAACGCCAGATATTCCTGTATTAAGTGAGGAAAGTGCCGACATTAGCTGGGATATTCGCCAAACCTGGACTCGCTATTGGCTTGTAGATCCAATTGACGGCACCAAAGAGTTCATTAAAAAGAATGGCGAATTTACCGTTAACATCGCTTTGATTGAACACGGCAAACCAATTTTAGCCGTAGTCGATGCTCCTGCACTTGGCGTATCGTACCTAGCCGCGGAGGCAATCGGCGCCTTTAAAGACAAAGGCGACGAACGCATAGAGCTTAAGGTGACTACTAAACCTAACAAAGGGTTAATTCGCGTAGTCGGCAGCCGCTCGCACCCGTCACCTGATTTAGCCGAGTTTGTAAAACGCTTTGATGAAATTGAAATGGTCTCAAAAGGCAGCTCACTCAAACTGTGTCTAGTCGCCGAAGGCCGCGCTGATATTTACCCTCGCTTAGGTCCAACCTGCGAATGGGACACCGGCGCAGGCCACGCCATTGCTGAAATCGCTGGCGCGAAGGTCACTAAACTCGACGGCAGCCCGCTTGTTTACAATACTAAGGATGAATACCTGAATCCGTATTTTATTGTTTCAGCGGTGGAAGAATAAAAGCTTTCAGCTGTAAGCTATCAGCCGTCAGTTTAGGAACTGATCGGCGTTACATTTGACGCCGAGGCTGGGTAGAGCGAAGCAAAACCCAGCATGCTGAACTATAAGCTGTAGAGCTTTAAGCGGTAAGTTATAAGCGCCTCAAAACCCAACCCGTAGGAGATGGCTTTAGCCACGAAAAATCCTACACCGAACTCTATTAAAAAAACAAATTTCACCACAGAGACCACCGAGGCACTTCGCGCTGCACAGAGATTGTTTTTGTAGGTCGGGGTTTACCCCGTCACATTGTCAGGCTAAAGCCAGACCTACAAGACATAAAACCGTAAGTCCAAATATACCCGTAGGAGATGGCTTCAGCCACGAAAAAGCCTACACTGAATTCTATTTAAAAAGGCAATTTCAGCACCGAGCGCACCGAGGTTTGATATTCATGTTCTTTTGTAGGTCGGGATTTATCCCGTCACATTTTTCAGGCTAAAGCCAGACCTACAAGACATAAAACCGTAAGTCCAAATATACCCGTAGGAGATGGCTTCAGCCACGAAAAAGCCTACACTGAATTCTATTTAAAAAGGCAATTTCACCACCGAGCGCACCGAGGTTTGATATTCATGTTCTTTTGTAGGTCGGGATTCATCCTGTCACATTTTTCAGGCTAAAGCCTGACCTACAAGATGTAAAACCGTAAGTATAAATCCCATGTAGGAGATGGCTTCAGCCACGAAGAGCTCTGTACTGCATCTATTTGATAAACAATCCCACCACTTCGAAAATCAACTCTCCTAAAAATACTAAAAACCCCGCTAAGTTTCCTTGCGGGGCTGTTTAGATCTATATTTCAGTTACCTAATAAAGCTATATAGCAATGCCATTACGGCAAGAACGCCGACAAACAATACAAATAAGGTGCTAAAGCGGCCACGGTATTTTTGTAATGCGGGGACTTTATACACGGCAATCATCGGCATGATGAATAAGATCATCGCAATAATTGGCCCTGAAAGCTTATCCATCATATCTAAGATGCTTGGGTTTTGAACTGCACAAAACCAAATTGCAAAAAACATGATTGCAACACCAATCTTATCTGCTATTTTAACGTCTAATTTAGTTTGCTTTGTTACAAGACCATTAAAGCTTTCACGTGCTCCTAAAAAATGACCCAAGAATGAAGATGTAATAGCAATAAATGCAACTAGAGGACCTAGCGTTGCTATAAATGAATTATCAGTTACATTTGCAAGGTAAGATAAAACTGACACATTTTGTGCTTTAGCTTGTAACATTTGCTCTGATGTTAAAGAAAGCACACACGAAAATACAAACAGCAGTACAAACACGATTAAAAGTAAGCTGGTACGCTTCAAAATCGCTTCAGACTTAGCTGTAGCTTCCTTACCATAGTGACCTCGCTGTATATTTGCAAAGCTTGAGATAGCCGCAGCATGGCTAAAAGAGAACACTATAATAGGAATTGATAACCATAATGTTTGGCTAAAGCTACCAAACTCTGGGAAACTCATATTTGGCATTTGCCAGCTAGGAATTAAATACAAAGATAAAAAGAATAATATGCCAACCAACGGGTATACCAATATTGCAAAGGCACGTAGCATTAGCTTTTCGCCACCTAACATTAGGCTGATCATACCTGCTACCAAAACACCTGAAAGTAATGCTCGAGATGGTGACTCCATCCCGAGCTGATTTACCATAAAGCTATCAACCGTATTGGTTAAACCTACACCATAAATAAGTAAAATTGGGAAAATAGATAAAAAATAAAGTAACGAAATTAAACGTCCTGCGTTTACGCCAAAATGCTCTTCAACAACATCAGTAAAGTCCGCATCTTTATTTTTTGACGACAATACAAAACGCGCTAAACCTCGATGAGCTAAAAAAGTCATAGGAAAAGCTAAGCAAGCTAAAATCACCAACGGCCAAAAACCACCAATCCCTATATTTATTGGCAGAAACAAAATACCAGCACCCACGGCAGTACCAAAAAGACTCAACACCCACTGGGTATCATGAAAATTCCATTTAGATTTGCTTGTTGTCGATGCCTCAAATTGCGCAGCATCAGTGGAAGAATTCATGCACTTCACCTATTAGAATAATAATTTGGCAAGAGCATATAGAAGTCAGCTAAAAATTTCAGGTTTTGACGATGCAATTAAGTAAATAATGCTAAATATGCTGTAATTGATGAGTTACTAACTGTCACTAATTTGAAACAGTCGTGAAATCAAAATTAAAATTCAAATAGAGGAAATAGATTTACTCGTTTCCATATTAAAATAAATCATATGTATAGCTGTAAAATCACACACACTATTTGAGCTCACTCAGTAAGATGTAGGTCGTGATTTATCGCGACAACCGATATATGGGGGTGTACTGCTTTCAGATGAGCGCCTGAGCGACACTCGCCACCTTGCACCTTGCTCGCTGTTTCACTATCCTGCAGACGTAAAAAAGCCCGACTCTATGAGTCGGGCTTTCTTTATTTGGAGCCTGGCGATGACCTACTTTCACATAACAAATGCTACACTATCATCGGCGCTGTTTCGTTTCACTACTGAGTTCGGCATGGGATCAGGTGGGTCCAAAACGCTATTGTCACCAAGCAAAT